>NZ_JBASOH010000071.1:0-11504 GCF_049658005.1 Azovibrio sp.
AGACGATATGGTCGAAGTCGCTGCGCAAGGCCGGATTCGTCAACAAGCCGGTGAACTCATCGAATGCCGCAATTTCGGTGGTGCAGGAGCCGGACAACTGCTCCTCGATGCTTTGAACGATCTCGGCTGGCATCGAATCGCGGACGGGATCGAGGACACGATCCCGATAGGCTTGTGCGGCAGCCATCGGATCAACCTCCAGCGCCGACAGACGCGGCACCTGAACGATGGCGACGATCTGATGGCCTATCGGCTGGTTGAAGACCTGGCCGACATTGGAAGCCGGATCGGTACTGACCAACAACACTTTTTTTCCTGCATCCGCCAGACGCACGGCGGTGGCGCAGGCCAACGAGGTTTTCCCTACACCGCCCTTGCCGGTAAAGAACAAGAAGGGCGGTGCATCGTGTAGAAATTTGAATGGCATAGGGTGCTCCGTAATAGGGTGCTCCGTAATGTGGTGTTCCGTAATCCGGTGTTCCGTAATCCGGAAAGAGGGGTCCTCTAGGGCGTTCAAGCGCGCGCCGCGGGTGGGCAGCAGCAGGACGTCGATGCCGTGCCGGCCGTGCTGGCCGGGGTGAGTTCCACGCCGAACCAGCGGGCCAGTTCCTCGCGGTTGGGAAGCCGGCCCGTCAACACCACCTCGCCATCGAGGAGCGTGACCGGCAAGGCCTGCGTTCCCGAGCTGTCCAGGAGTTCCTTGATGCGCGGATTGCTGATGAAGCTCTGCGGGTTCTTCAACAGGTTGTGGCGCTTCACCTCGAAGCCCTGCTGCTTGCACCAATCCATGTCGGCGTTGAAATGCAGCGTGTTCTGGTCGATGGCGACGCTGCTGGTGGCGCAGCATCCTGCGGGTTCAAAAATTTCCAGGGTGGGCATGACAGGCTCCTTTCGTGAGCGGGGTGAAAGGGGTAAATGAAAGGGGTAAATGAAAGGGATGAAAGGGGTGGATGAAAGGGGTGGATGAAAGGGGTGGATGAAGGGGGCGGGTGAAAGTGAAAAAACGTCGTTGCAAACCCAGGCATCGATGGTCAATGGGTTGTTCATCAATGGGTTTTTCGTCAATGGGTTGTTCGTCCATCCATGGATGGGCAATGTCAAAGCCCAAAAAAAATCACGGCTGTCGGCGGATGTGGGCGGCCACCTCCATCCAGGCATCCACCGCCACCGTGAAGGCTTCACGTCCCTTGTCCGTCAGGGTATAAACCTTGCGTTCGCGCCCCGCGACCGTTTCGGTATGCGCGGTGACATAGCCGCCTTGCTCGAACTCCCGCAGCACGGGATAGAGCGTGCCCTCGGTGGGGGCGCAGCAGCCTTGGGTCGAGCATTCCACTTCACGGGCGATTTCATAGCCGTGCATGGGCCGCGTCTTCAAGACACTGAGAATGAAAAACTTGGACAGGCTCATCTTGATGATGCCATTCCAGTACAAGCGGTCGGTGTAATCCACCGGCGCGCGCTCCACGTTCTTCAGGGATGCCGTCGATTTCGCCATGTCGGCCATTCTATACATTGTCCATCAAGGTATCAACCGGGCAGGGAGCGCCGCTGGGGGCCTCCTGTACGACGAGCAGGAGAACACCGGGCCGCTGTGCCGCGACGGCGGGCCGCATGACCTGCCCTGCCTTCAATCTTCTGGCAGGGGTTGCAGCGTGTGCTGGTGAATGGCGAATTCGCCCCGGCGGCGGTCGGCAAAATATTGTTCCAGGCAAAACCTGACACTGCAAAAAGCCAGCTCATCCCAGGGCATGTCCGCTTCAGCGTAAAGCCGGGTTTCCAGGCTTTCGCAGCCCGCGCGGTGCTCGCCATTTTGCAGTGCGCCGCGATAAAAAAGGTGTACCTGGCTGATGTGAGGAACATCCACCAACGCGAAGAGTGTGCCAGCCTCGACTATTGCGCAGGCCTCTTCCCGGGTTTCGCGCAGGGCCGCAGCCAGGCTGCTTTCCTCGTTCTCCATGAAGCCTGCGGGCAGGGTCCAGAACCCCAGCCGGGGCTCGATGGCCCGTCGACAAAGCAGGATGCGCCCTTCCCACTCGGCCAGACAACCCACGATCAGTTTCGGATTTTCGTAATGGATATGCCCACAGGCACTGCAGATGCTGCGATAGAGGCTATCTCCGGCCGGAATGCGAAGCTGAACTGCCTGGCCGCATTGGGTGCAGTATCGGATCACGGGTGTTGATTCCTGATGAAAGAAGAGGGCGGGTGAGTATTCTGCCACAGGCATTGCCGGGGCTTGGCGCCCGGGCTGGCGCTACCGGGCGATTGGCCGGGAGATGTCATGGCCTTGCCACTGTAACCGCCGCCGGCATCATCCCCGCCTCGGCAATCGGGTCCTGGCGGTATTTGCACAACAATTCAGCAAAAAAAGAACGCGCGCTCGAAGCATCGCTGTCCATTCTGCACGGGACCCCTCAGAATGGGCGCCCTGGAAAACCTGCGCAAGGCGGTGGCGGCAGAAATGTGGCTGACCAGGCTCGCCGGGCAAGGCATGATGGGCGCCGATTTGAACCGATCCGGTGTTGCGCCCGCCCAGGATCTGGTTTTGCACCCGCCAGGAGGCTCTGGATAGAATAGTAGAATAGAGTGCTGCGATTCCAAGTGAAAACTCCGCTTTCAGGGCGGTCCAAGAGGAACCCGAATGTTTTTGATCATCGGTTACGTCATCATTCTTGCCGCGTCGTTCGGCACCTATTCGGTGCATGGCAGCCTCGCTGCACTCTGGGTGCCCATGGAGTATCTGGCGATCGTGGGTTTGATGCTGGGCAGTTTCGTGGCGAGCAACAACATCTCTGCCATCAAGGCGGTGGTGGCGGCCCTGCCCGGCATTTTCAAAGGTTCCAGGTACTCCAAGGCGTATTACATGGATGTGCTGGCACTGCTGTTCGAACTGCTGGGCAAGGTGCGCAAGGAAGGCCTGATGTCGATTGAAAATGATGTGGAGACCCCCGAGGCCAGCCCGATCTTTGGCAAGTATCCAGAGGTGCTCAATGATCATCATGTTACCGAGTTCATTACCGACTACCTGCGCATGATGGTGGGCGGAAATCTCAATACGCTGGAAATCGAAGCCCTGATGGACCAGGAGCTGGAAACCCATCACCACGAAGTGGAATTGCCGGGGCACTCGGTTGCCAAGGTCGGAGATGCCCTGCCAGCCTTTGGTATCGTGGTGGCGGTGATGGGCGTGGTGAATGTGATGGGTTCCGTGGGTGAGCCGCCTCCGGTGCTGGGCAAGATGGTCGGTGGCGCGCTGGTGGGGACCTTCCTCGGGATCCTGATTTCCTATGGCTTCGTGCAGCCCATCGCCTCGCTCCTGGAGCAGAAGGCCCACGAGGGAACTCCCGTCTTCAGGGTGGTCAAGGCGGTGCTGCTGGCGTCGATGTCGGGCTATGCCCCCCAGGTGGCCGTGGAATTCGGCCGCAAGAACCTGCCTTCCGATGCCCGCCCCACTTTCCTGGAGCTGGAAGAGGATCTGAAGAGCCGCAAGGGCAAGTGAGGGTCACCATGATCTGGACTTTTGGTCCTGTTCCCGAGGGGCGCCCATGAGCGATGATTCCACCCGCCCCATCGTCGTCAAGCGCATCAAGAAGGGCGGCGCCGCCAGCCACGGGGGGGCCTGGAAAATTGCGCTAGCCGACTTCATGACGGCCTTGATGGCCTTCTTTCTGATGATGTGGTTGCTGGGCTCCACGGCCAAAGGGGATCTGCAGGGGATCGCCGAATTTTTCCAGAACCCGATGACCCTGCAAAGCAGTGGCGGCAGCGGGGTGGGAGACGCCACCAGCATCATCCAGGGCGGCGGCACGGATTTGTCCCGGACCTCAGGCCAGGTCAGAAAAGGGGATGTGGAAGCGGCAAAGCGGCGGCTGGCGATCAAGGAATTCGAGCGCCAGGAGCGGCAAGCCCTGGAACGCCTGAAGCAGCGCATCGAGAAGCTCATCGATGACTCCCCCGAATTGCGCCAGTTCAAGAACCAGCTCCTGCTCGACATCACCACCGAAGGCTTGCGCATCCAGATTGTCGATGAGCAGAACCGCCCCATGTTTGATCTGGCCGGAGATCAGTTGAAGCCCTATACCCGCGAGATCCTGCGGCAGATCGGCATGGCCCTGAACGACGTGCCCAATCGCATCAGCCTGGCCGGGCATACCGATGCGGCCCAGTTCGCCGGCGGGCCCCAGGGCTTTTCGAACTGGGAGCTTTCGGCCAACCGGGCCAATGCCTCCCGGCGGGAGATGGTGCTGGGGGGCATGGATGATCACAAGGTGATCCGGGTCGTGGGCCTGTCTTCCTCGGTGCTGTTTGACCCTAACGACCCCCTGAATCCGGTGAACCGGCGGATCAGCATCGTGGTCCTGAACAAGCGGACGGAAATGGCCATTCTCAATGAAGATGGGCCCGAGACCGATGTCGATGCCGAGGGCGACTTGCCTGCCGTGGAAGAACTGGTGTCGCCACCGCCGGCGGCTGCGCCAAGCCGATGATGAAATGCCGGATCGAGAGAGGGGAATAAATGACAAACGCGACAAAGCTGCGCTGGGCCGGGGGGGGCTGGATGGCTCTGGTGGTTGTCGTGCTGATGGCCGTGGATGAGGGGAGCCGTTCAGGGCCGGTGGGCCTGGCGCTGGCCGTCATCGCCCTGGGCTGGATACTGGCTTCCTGCTTCCTGGCGGCAGGGGGCGAAGGTGTCGTTCAGGGGGCGAGCCAGAGCGGTAGTGCAGAGAATCGGGAAGTCATGGCCCGCAGCAGCGCCTATCTGCAGCACTCCACGGCTGAGCTGGCCCGCCAGTTCGGGACCTCTGGAGAAGAAATCCAGCGCACCCAGCAAATTCTCGCCGAGGCCATCGGGCACCTGGTGGAAAGTTTCCAGGGCATGAGCGAGCAGACCCGCCGGCAACAGCAACTGGGCCATGAAATCGTCTCCGGGAAGCTGGAGGAAAATACCCGTTCCATGGATTTCGAGGCGTTTGCCCACAAGACCTCCGACACCCTGCGGGCCTTTGTGGACAGCGTCGTGAAAAACTCCAGGATCGCCATGGGCCTGGTCGAACTGACCGACAATATTTCCGGTCAGGTGCACCAGATCACCGCCATGCTGGGGGAAATCGAAGGCATTTCCAAGCAGACCAACCTGTTGTCCCTCAATGCGGCCATCGAAGCGGCCCGGGCCGGCGAGGCCGGGCGGGGTTTCGCCGTGGTGGCCGATGAGGTGCGCAACCTTTCTGGCCGCACCAGCCATTTCAGCCAGCAGATTCGCAGCCTGATGGGCACCATGCAGCAATCCATCCAGGCCACCGAAGACGCCATCCACCAGATGGCAGCCCAGGACATGACCTTTGCCTTGACCTCCAAACAGGATGTGGAACAGGCCATGGCCGGGATCGAGGCTTTCAATGTCCGCACCAGCCAGGTGGTTGCTGAACTCAATGTCATTGCCGAGGCCGTCGAGGCCCGGGCCGGACAAGCCATCATGTCCCTCCAGTTTCAGGACATGGTGACCCAGTTGCTGGGCCATGTCGGTCAGCGCCTGGAGGCCGTGGCGGAAATTACCCGGGACATGTCGCGCGTGGCGCAGATCCTCTGTACCGAGGGGGCCGGCAGCGCCAGGCTGGCGGAACTAGATGCACTGCAAGCCAATCTCGAGGGCTTGCATGAGAAGCTGGCGGATGTCCGGGATCGGGTCGAGAACAATCCCGTGCAGCAGACCCGTTACGCCAGCGGCGATGTCGAGCTGTTTTGATTTTTTGGATAGAGAAGAGCATGGCTAAAACAATTCTTGCAGTGGATGACTCTGCCTCCATCCGGCAGATGGTTTCCTTTACCCTGAAAAGTGCCGGGTATGAAGTGGTCGAGGCGGTAGATGGCATGGACGGCCTGGAAAAGGCCAAGGCCAGAAGCGTGAACCTGATCCTGACCGACCAGAACATGCCGCGCATGGATGGCCTGACCCTGATCCGCAGCCTGCGCGCCCAGCCCCAGTACAAGAGCATCCCGATCCTGATGCTGACCACGGAATCCTCCGAGGCCATGAAGACCCAGGGACGGGCGGCCGGGGCTACCGGCTGGTTGGTGAAACCCTTTGATCCCCAGAAGCTGATCGAAGTGGTGCGCAAGGTCATTGGGTGATGCCGGGGCGGCTTGACAGGAGCGGGGGATCGCATGTCCATTGATATGAGTCAGTTCCATCAGGTGTTCTTCGAGGAATCGGCGGAGCACCTGGCGGAGATGGAGTCCCTGCTCCTGGGGCTGGATGTGGCGGCGCCCGAGGCGGAGGATCTGAACGCGATCTTCCGGGCGG
Organism: Azovibrio sp.; assembly: GCF_049658005.1. Taxonomy (NCBI): domain Bacteria; kingdom Pseudomonadati; phylum Pseudomonadota; class Betaproteobacteria; order Rhodocyclales; family Rhodocyclaceae; genus Azovibrio; species Azovibrio sp. The sequence goes on from NZ_JBASOH010000071.1 coordinate 6,302, forward strand.
CCCACTCCATCAAGGGCAGTTCCGGCACCTTCGGGTTTTCCGACCTGGCGGAACTGACCCATATCCTCGAAAACCTGCTGGACAAGATCCGCAAGAATGAAATTCCCCTGCGGCCGGAAATGGTGGACGCCTTTCTGGAAACGGGGGACCTGCTCAAACGGATGCTGGAGGCCCACCAGGGCGGAGCGCCGGCCGACCCGGACGCCATGGCCGCCATGAGCCTGCGCCTGCAGCAACTGACCGATGGCGCTGCGCCGGTGCCCGAGCCGGAGACTGTGCCCCCCATGGCCGCGCCGGCTGTCCCGCTGACGGTACCGGCCGCAGCTCGGGAGGACCGGGCCTACCGGATCGAATTCATACCCACTGCCGCCTCGGCCAAGGAAGGCGTGGCGCGCTTCATCGAAGACCTGCGTCAGCTGGGGCGGCTCAAAACCTTGGCAAGCCCTCCCGCCGATGCCCCGGTCGGCTTCTGGTCCCTGCGCCTGTTCGTTCCGGTGTTACCCGAAAGTGTCGGGGAGCAACTGGATTTCATTGCCGAAAGCGATGCCTGGCGGGTGGAAGAGGAGGGTTCCTGCCGTAGCGACGGGGAAGAGGTGTTTGGTTTTTTTGCTGATGCCTCCGGTTTGTCGGACGACGTCCGGGGCTATGGTTTTTTCGACCCGCTGCCCGACCCACTGCCCGACCCGCTGCCCGAAGCGGCCAGCATCGGCCAGGCGGTGGAGGAGGCCTACGGCTTTTTTGAGCCCCTGCCGGAAGCAAAAGCCCCTGCTCCCCCGCCGCCGGCTCCGGTGGCCGCAGCGGTTCAGGCTCCGGCCGCTGCCGTGTTGCCCAGCGCGGCCCCGGCACCCGCCCAGGCCGCTCCTGGCAAGCCCGCAGCGCCCAAGGCGGGAGTGGCTGCGGGCGGCGATTCCTCCATCCGCGTCAGCGTCGAAAAGGTGGATCAGCTCATCAATCTGGTGGGGGAACTGGTCATCACCCAGGCCATGCTGCTCCAGACCGTGGCCCAGATGCAGGAGGCCGCCCCGGAGCGGCTGGTCAATGGCCTGACCCAGCTCGAGCGCAACAGCCGCGACCTGCAAGAAGCGGTGATGTCGATCCGCATGCTGCCGATCTCCTTCGTGTTTTCCCGCTTTCCCCGGGTGGTGCGCGACCTGTCGGCCAAGCTCGGTAAACAAGTCGAGCTGAAGACCCTCGGCGATACCACGGAACTGGACAAGGGGCTGATCGAGCGCATTGCCGATCCCCTCACCCATCTGATCCGCAACAGCCTCGACCACGGCATCGAATCCCCCGGGGAGCGGGCCGCCCTGGGCAAGAATCCCTGTGGCACCATCACCCTCAAGGCTTCCCACCAGGGCGGCAACGTGGTGATCGAGGTGGGCGACGACGGCGCTGGCCTCAACCGCGAGAAAATCCTCGCCAAGGCCCGGGAGAGGGGCCTGCAGGTGTCCGGGCAGATGACGGATCAGGAGGTGTTCGCCCTGATCTTCGAGGCGGGCTTTTCCACCGCCGAGCAGGTCACCGACGTCTCCGGCCGCGGGGTGGGCATGGACGTGGTGCGCCGCAACATCCAGGCGCTGGGCGGCCGCATCGAAATCGAATCGATGCCCGGCATCGGCACCCGCATGACCGTGCGCCTGCCGCTCACCCTGGCCATCCTGGACGGCATGAGCGTGGCGGTGGGGGAGCAGACCTACATCCTGCCCCTGTCCTACGTCATGGAATCGCTGCAGCCTGCGCCCGGCGACATCAAGACCCTGGCCAACCAGGGCCGGGTGATCCAGGTGCGGGGCGAATACCTGCCGGTGGTGGTGTTGCACGAGATCTTCGGCATCCCGAAGGCGGTCACCCGTTTTACCCAGGGCATCATGGTGGTGCTCGAGGCGGACGGCGCGCTCGCCGCCCTGTTCGTCGATGCTCTGGTCGGCCAGCACCAGGTGGTGATCAAGAGCCTGGAAGCCAATTACCGCCGGGTGCCGGGTATTTCCGGCGCCACCATCATGGGCGACGGCCATGTGGCCCTGATCCTGGACGTGCCGGCCATCGTTGCCATGGGCAAACAACAACTGCAGAAGGCCGCCTGAGGCCTGAGGAGTGGTCATGGAAAAAATGCAAGGGTTCAGCCAGCGCAGTGAGGAGGAACCGGCGAGCAGTGAGTTCCTCACCTTCACCCTGGGGCAGGAGGAGTACGCCATCGACATCCTGCGGGTCCAGGAAATCCGCGGCTACGAGAAGCCGACCTCGATCGCCAACGCGCCCCCCTTCATCAAGGGGGTCATCAACCTGCGCGGCATCATCGTGCCGATCGTGGACCTGCGCATCAAGTTCCATCTGCCTGAGGTGGAATACACCCCGTTTACGGTGGTGATCATCCTCAACGTCGCAAGCCGGGTGGTGGGCATCGTGGTCGATAGCGTCTCCGACGTGATCCGCCTCAAGCCTGCCGAGATCCGGCCGGCCCCCGATTTTTCCGCCAGTTTCGATACCCGTTACATCCTCGGCCTGGCGACGCTGGAAGGGCGGATGCTGATCGTCACCGACATCGAGCAGCTGATGCTCAGCCCGGAAATGGATCTGCTCGATACCGGCAATTGATGGAATGGATGGGAGTCCTGCCCAAGGCAGGGTGGTGAACAAGATAAACAAGGCATCGATAAACCTATGCGCAATAACCAGCCTGTAAGCGGTCATGAAGTTCCCCTGGCCGATGACTGCATCATCGTTTCCAGAACGGATCTGAAAGGCCGGATCACCTATGCCAACAAGGCCTTTCTGGATGTCAGCGGCTTTACCGAGGCGGAACTGCTGGGGCAACCCCACAACATTGTCCGCCATCCGGACATGCCGGAAGAAGCCTACCGGGATCTGTGGGCACGACTGCAGGCCGGGATGCCCTGGGTGGGGCTGGTCAAGAACCGCTGTAAAAATGGCGATCATTACTGGGTCCAGGCCCATGTCTCGCCCGTATTCGAGGCGGGCCAGCTGGTGGGTTTCCTGTCCGTGCGGCGCAAGCCCTCCCGCGCCGAAGTGGCTGCCGCCGAGCAGGCCTATCGCCTGTTCCGCGAAGGACGGGCCCGGGGTCTGGTGATCGAGCATGGACAGGTGGTTTCCAGCCGCTTGCTGGCCCGCCTCGGTCGTCGCATGGGCGCCGCCCCACTGGCCACCAAGATCATTTTCGGCAGCGCCGTGTCGGCCTTTGCCGTGATGGCGGCGATGGCTTTCCTGCTCGGCAGCCGCATGGGCGACACCCTGGAGCAGCAGGGCCATGACAGCCTGTCCCAGAGCCTGGCTCTGATCAAGGGCATGGTGGAAGTGCGCGCCAGCGCCCTGGAAAAAGAGGCTGAGCGCCTGAACCGGCTGTTTGCCAGCCAATTGCCCGGGGAATTCGAACTAGATGCCAGTGGCGAGGTGCCGCTCCTCAAGCACGGGGGGCTGCCCCTGAATGAACGTTTCGATGAGGTGGATGGTTTCAGCCGCCAGGCTGATGCGGTGGCCACCATCTTTGCCTTGCAAGGGGATGACTTTCTGCGGATCAGCACTTCCCTCAAGAATGAAAAGGGCGAGCGGGCCACCGGCACCCTGCTGGGCAAGCAGCACCCGGCTCATGCCCGTCTGCTGGCCGGTGAAAGCCATGTCGGCAAGGCCCGCCTGTTCGGCAAGGATTACTACACCGCCTACCGCCCCATCCGCGATGCCGGCGGGCAGGTCGTCGGCGCCCTGTTTACCGGCATGGACGTGAGCGAGGCGATGGCCGGACTGAAGGCCCAGATCAAGCAGGTCAAGGTCGGAGACAGCGGTTATTTCTTCGTCCTCGATGCCCGGCCCGGTCCCGATTTCGGCAAGGCCCTGATCCATCCCGCCCGGGAAGGCCAGAGCCTGCTGGAATCCAGGGATGCCGAGGGCCGGGAATTCATCCGGACAATGCTCACCCGCCGCCAGGGGGAAATCTACTATCCCTGGGCCAATCAGGAACTGGGTGAAAGCCAGTTGCGGGAAAAGATCACCCTGTTCGACACGGTCGAGGCCTGGGACTGGCTGATCGGCGGGGGCACCTATCTGGATGAATTCAATGCGGCCGCCCGTTCCTTGTCGCACTACCTCTGGGGCGCTGCCGTGGCGGTGGTGCTGGTTCTGGTCCTGATCATCTCCTGGCTGGTGCGTGCCCTCATCACCCGGCCGCTACAGGCGCAGGTGCTGCCGGTGTTTGCCCGGATGGCGACCGGCAAGTACGACAATCCGGTGGCCGTGGGGCGGGAGGATGAAATCGGCAAGGTGCTGCAAGGCCTGGAATGCATGCAGAGCCGCCTCGGTTTTGAATTGACGGAAACCCGGCGGGTAGCCGACGAGATGACCCGCATCAAGATCGCCCTGGACAATGTCAGCACCGGGGTGATGATTGCCGATCAGGATCGCCGCATCATCTACACCAACCGCTCCGTGGAGCATCTGTTCAAGACCGCCGAGGCCGATATCCGCAAGGCGCTTGCGGATTTCGACGCCAGCCAGTTGCTGGGTTCCAGCATCGACATCTTCCACCGTCAGCCCGAGCATCAGGCCAGGCTGCTCGCTGGGCTGCAAAAGACCCATACCGCCAAAGTGGAAATCGGCGGGCGCTCCCTGGTGTTGGTGGCCAACCCGGTTCTCAATGAGCAGGGCGAGCACCTGGGCTCCGTGGCCGAGTGGCAGGATCGGACTCTGGAAGTCGCCGTGGAGCAGGAAGTGCAGAGCATCGTCTTTGCCGCGGCCCGGGGCGATTTCAGCCAGCGACTCAGCCTGGAAGGCAAGGAGGGTTTTGTCGAGGGCCTGGCGCGGGGCCTGAACCAGTTGCTCGATGCCGCCTCCAGCGGCCTCCATGCCGTCGCCGAAGTGCTGGGCTCCCTGTCCCGGGGCGATCTGACCCGCAAGATCGAAGGCGATTACCAGGGGACCTTCGCCCGCTTGCGGGACGATGCCAATGCCACGGTGGACCAGCTGACCCAGGTGGTGGGGCGCATCCAGGAGTCGACCGAGGCGATCAACACGGCGGCGCAGGAAATTGCGTCGGGGAACACGGACCTGTCGAGCCGGACGGAGGAACAGGCCTCGAGTCTGGAAGAGACGGCATCGAGCATGGAAGAGCTGACCGGCACGGTGAAGGTGAATGCGGACAGTGCCCGGGAAGCGAATCAGCTGGCGGATGGTGCCCGGCGAGTGGCGGAGCGGG
>NZ_JBASOH010000072.1:0-6018 GCF_049658005.1 Azovibrio sp.
GCCTTCCGCTTCGAGCGCCGCCGGCTCTGCCGAAACCGCCGGCAGCGGCCAGGGGGCATCTCTTGGCGCCCCCCGCTTCGATGCCGCCTACCTGCACAATCCCAAGCCCGCCTATCCGCTGCTGGCCCGGCGCCGGGGGGAGGAGGGCAGGGTGCTGCTCAAGGTCGAGGTCAGCGCCGCCGGCCTGCCCGAACAGGTCCGGATCGCCCAGAGCAGCGGCCACGCCAGCCTGGATGAGGCCGCCCTGAATACCGTCCGGAACTGGCGCTTCGTGCCGGCCCAGCAAGGCGGCACCCCGGTCGCCGCCAGCGTTCTCGTTCCCATCCTCTTCAAACTGGAAAACTGATCATGCAAACCCTCGAATTCGCCCAGCTCTGGAACCATACCGACAATATCGGCCGGGCCGTGGCCCTGGTGCTCATCCTCATGTCCATCACCAGCTGGAGCGTCATCCTTGGCCGGGGCTGGGATGTCTGGCGCCTGCGCCGCTGCCTGCCCACGGCGTTGTCCCGCTTCTGGAGCGCCCCCAGCCTGGAGGGTGGGCATCAACTGCTGCTGGAAACCCCCTGCAGCCGCCTCCTTGCGCCTCTTTCCGCCGCCGCCCTGGAACTGGGCCCGGCCGCCCGCCATCCCGGCTTCGACTATCCCGGCCAGCTCACCCGCAGCCTGCGCCGAGCCCTGGCGGAAATCACCATGACCCTGGAAAGCGGCCTCACCCTGCTTGCCTCCACCGCCGCCGTGGCCCCCTTCGTCGGCCTGTTCGGTACGGTCTGGGGCATCTACCACGCCCTGCTCGGCATCTCCCGGGCCAGCTCGGTGCAGCTCGACGTGGTGGCCGGCCCCGTGGGCGAAGCCCTGATCATGACCGCCGCCGGCCTGTTCGTCGCCATTCCCGCCGTGCTCGCCTACAACTTCCTCAATCGCGCCAACCGCATCCTCATGGCCGCCGCCGACGGCTTCGCCCACGACCTGTACGCCCAGGCCACGGCGGGGGAAGCCTGGCGCCCCCTGGAACCCCGGCGGCCCCGGGTGGTGGGAGCCTGAAATGAGTTTCGGCAGCTTCGGGGGGGAAGGCGTCCCCAAACTCAACGCCGAGATCAACACGACTCCCCTGGTGGACGTGATGCTGGTGCTGCTGGTGGTGTTCATCCTTACCGCGCCGCTCCTGGCCCAGGGCATCCAGGTGAACCTGCCCCAGGCCCAGGCCGCGCCCCTGGAGGCCCAGCCCGACCCGGTGCAGCTAGGCATCCAAGCCGACGGCAGCCTGTTCTGGAACGGCCAGCCCCTAGCCGCCACCGCCCTGCAGGCCCACCTGGAGGAAGCCGCCCGGCGCCAGCCCCAGCCGGAAATCCGCCTGCGCGCCGATGCCGAAACCCCCTACCGGCACCTGGCCCGGGTCATGGCCGCCGCCCAGAGGGCGAATTTGACCCGCATCGGCTTCGTCACCCAGCCAGAACCCAGTCCTTGATGCCCTCCCCGGCCGACATGAAGATCAGAACCGCCATCCCGAACCACCCGAACCACCCGATTCCGCCAGGGCGAATCCACCCCCAGGACTTCCGATCCAGGCATGGCCGGTCCAAAAGGCCCGATTCTGCGTCGATGCCGCCACCTGACCATCCACCGCCAGGTGCGTCAACAACGCCTCGACCTCTGCCCCCATCCCCGCCGGATGCCGTTTGCCTTGAAAAAGAACAAAACGGCGCACTTATTCAAATAACTACCGTCCGTCTTCATATCTTGTGACAGGACCATAAAAAGACTATATTAAGTCTCTGTCAAGTCTGGAGCATCGCCATGCGCTACTCATCACAAGTCAAGCCCATCAGCTATCTCAAAGCCAACGCTGCCGAGGTTCTGACACACCTCGCGGAGCAGCGTGAACCGATGGTCATCACCCAAAACGGCGAAGCCAAGGCTGTCTTGCAGGACATCGCCTCGTTCGAAGAGACGCAAGAAACACTGGCCTTGCTGAAAATCCTTGCGCTGGGCAATCAGGATCTGTCTGCCGGCAAGGTCAAGCCTGTGGCTGACGTCGTTGCCCGCCTGCGCGCCAAGCGGGCCTCCGCCTGATGGCAGGCACATCCGCCAAGTTTGAAGTCCTGCTCACGGAGGGCGCGGAGCAGGACCTGGAGGCCATCCACGACTACCTCTGCGAATTCGACTGCGTCGCCAACGCCAACCCTGTCTTGGATGCGTTGATGAACGTTGTGGAAAGCCTGTCGAGATTCCCGGATCGCGGCAGCTATCCGAAGGAACTGGTCAGCCTGGGGATCAAAGAATACCGCCAGACTTTCTTCAAGCCTAACCGCGTGATCTACCGTGTCACAGGCAGCCAAGTCATCATTTACCTGATTGCGGATGGACGCCGCGACATGCAAACCGTGCTTGCCCGCCGCCTGCTGGGCGCTTGACCCGCAGCCACCCGTACCCGTGCTCATCATGCATAAAGGTCTGCGCGCACTTCTGGCATCAACTGCTGCTCTTGTCAGCGGACCCGCATTTGCATGGCTTGCGGCAGAGCTTGCTGCCTGCTACGAGATGTTCTCGACTGGCATGAACTCTCGGGCCGAGTTGGGCGACGACCTGGGGTTTGGCATGCTCTTATTCATGGTCGTGCCGCCAATCGCATTGGCTGGTGCGGTGCTTGCATGGTGGTTTGTCTGGTCCCGTACTGGGCGCACGAAAACCACATTCGCAAATGAGGACGCAAATGCATGACATCTCTGGCCGTCGGCATAGGCCTTGTCCGGCAATCTCGCGGATATCGCGCAAAACTGACCGGGTGACGCTGCAATGTCGATAGAATCAACGCCTTCGATAGAATCAACGCCTGGCCCCTGGTGGCTGGAGCCTCTGGAAGAAACGACCGGGATTGCCGGCTTGTCCAGTGTCGAGGCCAAAGCGCGGCTGGACAGGTTCGGCCCCAACCTGTTGCGCGAGCGGCAGAAAAAATCACTGCTGCGCCAGTATCTCGCCCGCTTCAAGAATCCGCTGGTCCTCATCCTGCTCGCCGCCAGCGCGGTTTCTGCATTTACCGGGGAGCTGGCCAACTTCCTCATCATCAGCTGCATCGTGCTGTTGAGCGTCACGCTGGATTTTGTTCAGGAGTATCGGGCCAACGCGGCGGCGGAAAAGTTGCGCCAGTCGGTTTCTGTTCGGGTCAATGTGCTGCGCGATGGGCAGCCGCTGGAGATTGCGGTAACCGAGGTCGTCCCCGGCGACATCGTGCTGCTGGCAGCGGGTGATTTGATTCCGGCGGATGGCCGGGTGCTGGAAGCGCGCGATTTCTTCGTCAAGCAGACGCTGCTGACAGGTGAATCCTATCCGGTGGAAAAGCGTCCCGGCGTTCTCGCGGCTACGGCCACCGATGTTCAGGAGGCGACCAACGCGGTGTTCATGGGCACCTCGGTCATCAGCGGCAGCGCCCGCATGCGGGTGGTGAAAACGGGCGCGGATACCGCCATCGGCGCCATCGCCGAGAGCATTTCTGGGCCGACGGAAGCGACTTCTTTCGAGCTGGGCACCCGCCATTTCGGCATGCTGATCATGCGCCTGACCGTGCTCATGGTGATGTTCGTGCTGCTGGTGAATGCCTATTTCCACAAACCCTGGCTGGAATCCTTCCTGTTTGCCGTGGCGCTGGCCGTGGGCCTGACGCCGGAACTGTTGCCCATGGTGGTCTCGGTCACGCTGTCGCGGGGGGCGTTGCGCATGGCCAAAAAACACATGATCGTCAAGCGCCTCTCCGCCATTCAGGATCTGGGTTCGATGGATGTCTTGTGCACCGACAAGACCGGCACCCTGACCGAAGCAAAAATCCGCCTGGAAAGACATGTGGATGCTCAAGGCCAGCCCAGCGAACGGGTACTCGAACTGGCCTACTTCAACAGTTTTTTTGAAACCGGCCTGAAAAGTCCCCTCGACGAAGCCATTCTTGCCCATCGGCACATCGAGATTGGCGCCTGGAAAAAAATCGACGAAGTGCCTTTCGATTTCGAGCGGCGCCGCGTCTCGGTGTTGATCGATAACGGCGAAACGCGCTGGCTGGTGGTGAAAGGCGCGCCCGATGAAATCGTCGGGCTGTGTACGCACCATGAAGCGCAAGACACCCATCCGGGCGCCGGACCCGGCGCGATCATTCAGCAGCCGCTGGATGACGCGGCGCTGGCGAACATCCGCAGCCAGTACCGGGCCTTGGAAGAAGGCGGTTTCCGTACCTTGGGCATTGCCTGGCGCGAGGTGCCGCAGGACCATCCCCATGCCGTGGTGAGCGATGAAACAGAACTGGTGCTGGCCGGTTTTGCCGCCTTTCTCGACCCGCCCAAGACCAGTGCGGGGCCCGCCCTGGCGGCGCTGAAGAAAACCGGTATCGAGATCAAGATCGTGACCGGGGATAGCGACCTGGTGACCCGCCACATCTGCGCCGAGTTGAAGATTCCGGTAATGGGGCTGTTGACCGGCAAGGAGATCGAACCGATGGACGATCACGCCCTGCAGGCCCGGGTGGAGGCGGTGAACCTGTTCTGCCGCGTCAATCCGGCGCAGAAGGAGCGCGTGATCCGGGCGCTCCGCGCGCGCGGCCATGTGGTCGGCTATCTGGGCGACGGTATCAACGATGCGCCGTCCCTGCATGCGGCGGATGTCGGTTTGTCCGTGGATACGGCCGTGGATGTCGCCAAGGAAGCCGCCGACATGATCCTCCTGCAACAGGATTTGCATGTGCTGCATGCGGGCGTGCTCGAAGGGCGGCGCACCTTTGGCAACATCATGAAGTACATCATGATGGGCACCAGCTCGAACTTCGGCAACATGTTCAGCATGGCCGGCGCCTCGCTGTTCCTGCCATTTCTGCCGATGTTGCCGACGCAGATCCTGCTCAACAACATTCTCTATGACCTCTCGGAAATTCCCATCCCGCTGGACAAGGTGGACGCCCGCGAAACCCGTACCCCGCGGGTGCTGGACATGGATTTTGTGCGCAATTTCATGCTCGTGATCGGGCCGGTCAGCTCGTTGTTCGACTTCCTGACTTTTTACATCATGCGGGTCGTTTTTCAGGCGAATGAAAAACTGTTTCAGACCGGCTGGTTCGTCGAATCGCTCTGCACCCAGGTACTGGTGATCTTTATCATCCGCACGCGAAAAAATCCGCTCAAAAGCCGACCCCATCCGCTGCTCACGGCAACTTCGCTGACGATCGTCGCCACGGCGATGCTGCTGCCCTTCACACCCTTGGGCACCTATTTCGGCTTTGTGCCGCCACCCGCGAAGTTTTATTTCATCCTCGGCGTCATGGTGCTGGTCTATCTCTGCATTGTCGAACTGGCCAAACAGGGTTTCTACCGTTGGGCAGTGGCCAGGCCACCACGCAAAAATGGGCCGGGCCCTGCAATCAAGCACCCATCGATCAATGGGTAGAGCAAAGAGGGTAGAGCAGAGAGCTCCGGGGGTTCGATGGCTACGATCGTAACCTGCTGATTCAATCAGATCGCGTTTCACATGATCAATGGAGTCTGACTCATTCCTGAATCCGTGCCCCCCATAACGAATCCGCGCCTCATTGGATTTTCTGAATTTCGTTGCCCGGATTGCCTGCCTGCATGCGTCCAAGACCCTGCGCTGGCCGTTATGGCGGGCATGAACGTCGCCCCAGCGGCCATCAAGACACTCCACAAACGGTGTTCGGCACGCAGCGTGCAGGGCTGCGCCTGCAGCGATGGCGGCACGGGTGGCGGGTGTTGCCGGGATGGTTCGCAGTTGCTGGTCAGGGCACCGCGCTGCGCCATGTCGCCCGTCTATGTCGCGCGCAGTTGGGCGTAATGGCGCGCAAAGGCCGCGTAGCCCGGATCGTGCTCGCCCAAACCGAGCACCCAGCGGCCCGCATGGCCAATGAGCCGCGCGGCCTTGTAGACCATCTCCTGCATCACGGTCTTGATGCGCCGACGCTGGGCCTTGTGGCGCACGGGCGCATCCTTGCCGTGCAGGGTGTGCACGCCGATTAGGCGCAGCAGGTTC
>NZ_JBASOH010000073.1:0-2527 GCF_049658005.1 Azovibrio sp.
GGCGGTGAGCCAGATGGACGAGATGACTCAGCAGAACGCCGCCCTGGTAGAAGAAGCGGCGGCAGCGGCAGAGAGCCTGGAGGAGCAGGCCAGGAGCCTGGCCGAGGCCGTCTCCGTGTTCCGCCTCCAGGGCGCGGCTGGCCGGCAGCCCCGGCCTGCCGCGCCGCAAGCTCTGGCCGCCCCCGTGGTGAACCCCCGGCATGGCCTGGCCCACAAGAGCGGCAGCCGCAAACCCGCCTACATGCCCGCCGGGCAGGTTGATCAATGGGAAGAGTTCTGAGGTGCCGGCCGTGTCCTGCTGGCCGTGTCCTGCCGGCCCGGCCTTGTCCTGCCGCGCTTCTTGCCGCATGAATTGGAGCCACTATGCGTAACAATCAGCCCGTAACCGGCGTCGAGGTCCCCCTGGCGGACGATGTGATCATCGTCTCGAAGACCAACCTGAAGGGCGAGATCACCTACATCAACCAGGATTTCCTCGACATCAGCGGCTTTACGGAGGTGGAGTTGCTGGGGCAGCCCCACAACATCGTGCGCCATCCGGACATGCCCGAGGCCGCCTTTGCCGACATGTGGAAAAGCCTCAAGGCCGGGGAGCCCTGGGTGGGGCTGGTCAAGAACCGCTGCAAGAACGGCGATCACTACTGGGTCGAGGCCCACGTCACCCCCCTCTTCGAGCAGGGCCAGGTGCTGGGCTACCTCTCCGTGCGGCGCAAGCCCGGCCGCGAAGCGGTGGCTGCCGCCGAGGCGGCCTACGCGTTGTTCCGGGAGGGGCGCCAGGGTAGGCGCCGCATCGTCAAGGGCCGGGTGGTGAGCGGCCGTGGCGGCTCTTTTTTCCGCTTGTCCGTGAAGGGCAAGCTGTTGCTGCTGTCGGGCATCATGCTTTCGATTCTGGTGGTTCAGGCCCTGCTGGGTGTCTATAACCTGGACCGGATGCACCAGAGCGCCGTGAGCATGTATGAAGGCCGTGCGGTGCCGGTGATGCACCTGGGCCAGGTGCGCACCGCCATGGAAAATGCCCGGGCTCAGGTGATGCTGGCCTTGCAGCATGCTCCCGGAAATGCCTATGGCAGCCAGCACGATCATCCGGTTGGCGTGCACGTCGAAGCCGTGGGCAAGGCAATGGCGACGGCTGAGCAGCATTGGCATCAGTATGTGCAGAATGGAAACTTCGATCAGGATCAACACCGGCAGATGCGCGACGGCTTCAGTGCCGCCCTGCAGGGGCTGGTGGAGCAAGGTTTGACGCCCGCCCGCCAGGCCCTGGCCGAAGCCCGTTTCGATGATGCACAGGTGCTGCTGCTGCGCCAGATCAATCCTGCCATGGGCAAGGCGGAAGCCATGGCCAAGACCCTGTACGATTACCAGGAACGCCAGTCCCGGGACCAGATGAAACAATCCCGGGCGCTGCGCGGCGAGGTCTTGTTGTGGACCGGGATGGGGGTGCTGGCGGCGCTCCTGATCGGTATCGCGATCTCCCTGATGACCGTGAGCGCCATCAATGGCCGTCTGCGCGAGGTGGTGCGTATTTTCCGGGAACTGGCGGCCGGCAACTACCGCAACAAGGTGGATATCTCCCGCAGTGATGAAATCGGCCAGGTAGAGCTCGGCCTGGAATCGATGCAGACCCGGTTGGGCTTTGATGTCCAGGAAGCCCGGCGGGTGGCCGATGAAAACCTGCGGGTGAGGAATGCGCTCGATTTCGTTTCTGGCAACATCCGCATTGCCGACAATGATGGCCGGGTGATTTACGCCAATCGTGGCCTGTTGCAGACCCTCAAAACCATTGAAGGGCCGCTGCGCGAGAGCCTGCCGGGCTTCTCGGTGGCCAGTTTTGTTGGCAGCAGCATCGGTGTTTTCTACGAAAATCCGGACGAGGCCCTGGCCCGCCTGCGCCAACTTGAGGGAACCCGCAAGACGGAAATGAATATTGGTGGCCGCACCTATCTGGTCATTACCAACCCCATCGTCAACGACAAGGGCGAGCACCTGGGAACGGTGGGGGAATGGGTGGATCGCACCGCCGAGATTTTTGCCCAGAAGGAAGTGGCGGCCCTGATTGCCAAGGCCGCTGCCGGAGATCTGGAGGCCCGTCTCGATGCCGAAGCCCTGGAAGGCTTCTACCGGGAGCTGGGCGGCAGCATCAATCAGTTGCTGGAAACCAGCAGCCAGGCCGTCAACGAAATCGGTGCTTTGCTGGCCCGGATGGCCAAGGGCGACCTCTCTGCCACCGTGCATACCGGCTACCAGGGTTCCCTGGGGCGGCTGCGGGACGATGCCAATGCCACCGTGACCCAGTTGCGCGAACTGGTGGGGCGCATCCAGGAGTCGACCGAGGCGATCAACACGGCGGCGCAGGAGATTGCGTCGGGGAACACGGACCTGTCGAGCCGGACGGAGGAGCAGGCCTCGAGTCTGGAAGAGACGGCATCGAGCATGGAAGAGCTGACCGGCACGGTGAAGGTGAATGCGGACAGTGCCCGGGAAGCGAATCAGCTGGCGGATGGTGCCCGGCGAGTGGCGGAGCGGG
>NZ_JBASOH010000074.1:0-15407 GCF_049658005.1 Azovibrio sp.
GATGATGAAGCCCTGGAGCAGCAGGCGCTTGCGCAGCACCAGGCCCAGCAGCTGCGGCATACGGTCCGGGCTGGGCGGCAGGCCGGTGTCGTTGTAATGCGCGATCAGCCCGCACACCGGCACGCGGGCGCCGACGTTGAGTCGCGGCAGCACGGCGTCGAGCACTGTACCACCGACGTTCTCGTAGTAGACGTCGATGCCCTGCGGCGTGGCGGCCGCCAGTTGCTCGGCGAAGTCAGGCGCACGGTGGTCGAGGCAGACGTCAAAGCCCAGCGCTTCCACCGCGTAGCGGCATTTCTCCTCCCCGCCGGCGATGCCGATGGCGCGCGCACCCTTGAGCCTGGCAAGCTGCCCGACCACCGAGCCGACCGCGCCGGTGGCCGAGGCGACGACCACGGTCTCGCCCGCTTGCGGCCGGCCGATGTTCAGCAGGCCGTGGTAGGCGGTGAACCCCGGCATGCCCAGCACGCTCAGCGCCAGCGAAGGATTCGTGGTCCGGGAATCGAGCACGACCAGTCCACGACCGTCGGAAAGCGTATGGCTCTGCCAACCCGTGTCGCCGACGACCAGGTCGCCAACCTTGAATGCCGGGTCGTGCGAAACCTCCACCCGGCTCACCGCGCCGCCGGTCATCACCTCGCCTAGCGCTACGGGTGGAGCATAGGACGGAGCATCGCTCATTCGCCCCCGCATATACGGGTCGAGCGAGAGGTACAGCGTGCGCAGCAGGAGCTGGCCCTTGCCTGGCTCAGGCAGCGATTCCTGTTCCAGCCGGAAGTCGTCTGGCGTCGGCTCACCCGAGGGGCGTGAGGCAAGTACGATGCGGGTTTGCAGGATCGCAGTGGTCATCGCTGACTCCTGAAAAGGACGGCCGAAACGGACTCATGTGCGTGCGTGGAAGCAAAGTTTGTCATCTGATTGAATTAGACCGGTCGTATACAGTTTGGGCAAAAAAAAAAGCTACGAGGACTTTTTTCTGTCTGTCAGGCGCAGCGTCGAAGATGAGAAGACAGGCCTAGCAGGCCCTGCGTAGCAGCCAGCGCGGCCTCCATGGGTACACGGTCGCGCGTGAGCTTGGCGCACAGGCTCGCGCCCAGCCACAACTGGTACAACGTGTTCGCCGTTGTGCTGGCATCCAGCTCAACCGGAAGCGAGCCGTCGCTGGCGCCATCCTCGATGGCGCTGGCCAAACGCGCGATCACTCGCGTGGTGCCCTGTTCAAGAACTAAACGCATCGCCTCGGAGAGGTCGCTGACCTCCGCAGCCAGCTTGACCGCCAGACACTTGCCCTTCGGGTCACAGGCTGCCTGGGTCTCCAGCCAGTACTCGAAATAGGCGATCAGTCGCTGTGCTGCGGAAAGATCAGGACGACTCAGCAGATTATCGAGCGAAGCCAGGTAATCGGCGAAGTAATCCTCCAGCAGCGCTTCGCCAAAGGCCTCCTTGGAGCCGAAGTAATGGTAGAAGGAACCCTTCGGCACGCCGGAAGCCTGGAGAACCTCGTTCAGGCCCACGGCGCTGAAGCCCTTTCCCGCGATAATGATCCGGGCGGTATCGAGGATATGTTGGCGGACGTCGTTCGTGGCATTAGTCATGGTTTGTATCTTACCCTGAAACTAGACCGGTCGTCTACAATCATCGGGCAAGTTGATGATGACAGTTAAAAGCTATTAATAGAGCGCTTGCTGCGCAATGCCAGGGACGCTTCCCGGACAGCAGCAGCCGCTTCTCAAGAGGAAGATTCGCGCTCAACGGCTTATCTGCTTGGTATGCGTGTCTGCTTCTCTCGCCGGCAGCGTACAAACGCGGGCGGCAGCTGGCTGTGCCAGCAAACCGTGATGGTTTCTGGTTACCGCTACAGTTACCGCCACCCGAGTTCCCATTTATCCGGGTTCTGTATTTCGGGAATTCCGAAAATGATCAGCCGGAAAAAGTGGGGAAATCCGTGTACCCGTTGGCGCCGCCGCCGTAATAGACGCTGCTGTCAGCAGCCGCCAATGGCTGGTTGCCGCGCAGTCGCTCGACAAGGTCAGGATTGCCGATGAACGGCCGGCCAAACGAAAAAGCCCCTCGAAAGGGGCTGGTTGGGTCAGGCTTCGTACACGAAGTAGTGCTCGCGCTGACGCGGGAAGAAGACATGCTTCCATGTGTCGCCGCTGGTGCTGCCACCGTCGAAGACGACCATTTCGTACTCGTCGATGTCGGTGTCCGCCAGGTCGGCGCTGGCGATATGGCGCATGTGCAGCCTGCCGCGCATGCGCTCGAATACCAGGACCTGGCCGATGGCGTCGTCCTGGCCCATAGCGTTGACGCAAGCCCCGAGCTGATGCTCGAAGTCGCTTACGGGCGAGATGAGGTCGGGGAACATGAGGGTGCTCCTATGAAATTGGACCGGCCCGGCTCCGGGCAGGAGACGGGCTGGCATGGGGAGAACGAAGAGGAAACACGGCGTGTAGCGCGGCTGCTAGGACTCGTCCAGCGGCAGGCCCAGCAGCGCGGGTGCGTCGGCATCGAGGATCAGGATGCGCACATCGGCCTGGCCAGCCAGTTCAAGGATGTTCGCCAAGTCGTCCGGCATACCCTTTCCCCGGTGCTCCTGCCGAAGCTGCGCCGCGCTGATGCCTTCGGCATGTTCCAGGTTCTCGTCCGTCCAGGGGGTGGAGATCAGCTTGATGCCGATCGCCGGGCTGTATGGAACCCGGAACGCGATGAACAGGAAGGCCTCCGGCGTGGCAAGGTCTGCCAGGTTGGCGAGGTAGTGCCAGAAATCGACGGTGATGTGCTCACGACTGATTTCCCAGCACCGGCTGTAGTAGCCGGTCTCGAAGCTCAGCCGCTGCACGACTTCCCGGGCGGCCTCGGCCGAATAGGTGTCACCGACGTGGACCGGGCGGCCGTCGAAGTCGTCGCCACGGATGGCATAGACCACGGCGCCGATCACGCCTTCGCCTCTGACGCCTTCACCGGCATCGCATTCGGCCAGTACCTCGGCGCTCACGGGTTCGGGGCCATAGCTGACCACGGCGAAACCGTTGGTGACGATGCAGGAGGATGAAACCAGTTCCTCGTCGGAAAAGTGTTGCTGGCTCGCGTGGATGTTTCGCCAGACATGCGGGCTTCCGTCCTCGTAGCTGATGGGCAGCGTGCGGACGATTTTCAGATTCCAGTAGCCGCGAAGAAAGGGATTAGGTTTCTGGGACATGGGAACTCTCCGGATTGAATAATGGAGCCAATTCCCACCACCGGGAATTGGACCCAGTGGGTTGAGAATGAAAAATGCGTCAGGGCAACGCTGACCTTGGCGCTGTCAGCATTGCGCTGGACGCCGGGAAACAAATTGAGGGACATGGCCTCGTGGGCGCATGTCCCTCTTGGGGAGTGAACGAAAACGCGGTGGTGTGCCGGAGACCGGCTCACCAGCCGTCGTAGTTCATGAGCAGGTCGGCGATGACCTTGCGGCGTTGCAGGTCCAGACCGTCGAAGTCCGACAGCCCGTGGAAGTGGCAGCGCTTGAGCATGGCACCGCCCTCGCGTGCGTTGTAGAAGCTCACCATGGCGGACAGGAACATGCGTTCCCCGCTGCTCAGGACGCCGAGGGCATCGTTGAGCCGCAGCATGTTGGGACGCAGATCCCACTTGCTCTTGGCCTGGTTCAGAGCTTCACGGGTGCCGTCCCCGAACCACTCGGGACCAGCGATCTCGACGCCGCGCTTCCATGCCTCGAAAAAGGCTTGGGGCGCGGCAGCGAAATGCTGCTCTTCCCGCATGATCTGATCGACGACTTCCTGTGGCAAAAGCTGGTTCATGACGTGATTCCTCCAGTTGGATCAGGGAATGGCGAGCTGGGACCAGCCGCCTCTTTCGAGGGCGCGTTGAGCCGCGGCATAGCTGCGGAAGTACTCGCGGGATTCCCGCGAAACGGGGCCTTCGGTATCGCGCGTGCCGATGTAGTGGCCAGCGGCGCTTTGCAGGACTTCGAGCGGCAGGAACTTGCCGCAGTAGGTCGAGGCCAATTGCCCGAAGGCTTGGCCGAAAGAGGCTTGCTGGGACATGGAAGGGCTCCTTCGATAAGCGGGGCCTTGTCCCTCACGGGATGGCAGCTCCCGCACGCGGTTGAAAAAAAGCATCAGCGTCATGGGGACGCGCGTCTGCGGAATTGATGCGATGCGGACTGGTGGGCAACGCGGGAGAGACCCGCGGCAGCCTGGAACCCTGGCTGCTGGCATGTGCTGACGAATCAGCGAACATGCGGGCAGCTTCCTGCGACGGCCGCGCTGCGTCAGTTGGAAAATGGCATCCGGCCCAGCCCCGATTGATGGACGCAGGAAAAAGAAACCCCGCACGAGTGCGGGGCTGCCAGGATGGCGTGTCGGCGTTGGGTCAGTTGGGCTTGTCGCCCAGGACATGCTGCTTCCACAGGTCGAATGCCTGCTCCGGCGGAAGCTCGGCGAGGATGACGATGGGCTGGGCCTGCCGGGCGCGCAGTGAAGCGAAGTACACCTTGCGGTCGGCGATGGCTTTGAGCCTGATGCCATTGATGAACAGCAGTTTGCCGTCCTTGATGAACAGCACCTTGTTGCCAATGTCGCGCTCGAACGCGGCTCGTACTTGCTCCGGTTGTTGCATACGTCGGTTTCCTGTTGGTGTGGCCCGCTATCGGGCCAGAATGTTGATCGGCGGGAGAAAGGCGCCGAAGGCCCTGCGGCCTTCGGCTCGGGAGGACGGAACCACCCGTGGGCTGATTGGCAGGCCCGGTCGTCGCTAGAACCGTCTGCTGTCAGCAATCGCACCCGGCGCATGTCGTGGTTGGCGCCGGCATCTTCTGGCGCACATCCGCGCACAAAAGGAGCCCAGTTTTTCGCCGTTGGGCACGGCATTGAATACCGCTGACCACGAAGGGTCTCCGGGTGGCTCGCGCAGCCTGGCAAGCCATCGGGGGACCCTTCGCAGAGGCGGAAAAATGCAGATCAGCAGAACGCGCCGGGAAACCCCGGACATGGTTCGCGGAGAAGCTACCTTCAGGCCCCGCAGCCGGGGACGGCTGGGCGGGACGCGCACACGGACAAGAGAAGGCGTTGCGCGCTGGGCGTCCCGCAGGGCGTGCGGGACACAGGCCGTACCGCCGATGGCGGGCACGGCTCTCGGGGAGTGGGGTCGGTCAGAAGCCCTTGCGGCCGCTACTGCGTGGGCGCGAGGCACCGCGCTTGGACGCGCCGGTTTCGACCGGCAGCGTGCCTTTGCAGTCGGGGTAGCGACTGCATGACCAGAAGGGGCCGGTCTTGCCAGTGCGCTGGCGCGTCGGTGCGCCGCACTGCGGGCAAGCGGGTCCCTGGGGAACCTTGATGGACAGCGAGGTGCTGCCGTACTGCGCGATCAGTTGCGAAATCCATGCAGCCTGCTTGCCGATGAACACGTTCAGGGTGAGCTGTCCGGCCTCGATCATGTCGAGTGCCTGCTCCCACACAGCGGTGGTTCCGGGGTCTGCAATCGCCGCGGGCACGGCGTCGATCAGCGTGAACGCCGCATCCGATGCGCGAATGGAGCGTCCTTTCTTCACGAGATAGCCCCGCGTCAGCAGGCCGGTGATGATGTTGGCGCGCGTGGCTTCGGTGCCGATGCCCGTCGTGTCCTTCAACTTCTGTTTTAAGCGCGGGTCGGTTACGAAGCGCGCCACGCCTTTCATCGACTTGACCAGTTCGCCCTGCGTGTAGGGCTTGGGCGGCGTCGTCTTCAGCGCCTTGATCTCGGCCTCGGCCACCTGGCACGCCATGCCTTCGCGCAGCGCGGGCAGCACCTGGCTGCGCACGGCGGCGTCGCCGTCCTCGTCCGCTTGCGGCTCGGCCAGCACCAGACGCCAATCCTGGGCGATCACCTGCTTTCCGGTGGCCACCAGCTTCTGCTGGCCGCTGGAAAGCTGAGCCACGGTGCGGTCGAACTCGTGGTGAGGGAGGAACTGCGCGAGGTAGTGCGCGCGGATCAGCCGGTACACCGCCAGTTCCTTCTCGCTCATGGCAGAGAGGTTCGCGGGTTCGAGCGTCGGGATGATGCCGTGGTGGGCGGTCACTTTGCCGTCGTTCCATGCGCGTGAGCGCTGGGAGCGGTCGAGCTGGCCCATGATGGGATGCAGCGACGGGTCGGTCTTGAGCAGGCTGTCCAGAACCGTGGGCACCTCGGCAAACATGCTTTCAGGCAGATAGCCGGAATCCGAACGCGGGTACGTGGTGGCTTTGTGCGTTTCGTACAGGGCCTGAGCGATCTCCAGAGTCTCCTGCACGTCCAGCCCAAGCTGCTTGGAACAAACCTCCTGAAGCGTGCCCAGGTCGAACAGCAGCGGCGGACCTTCGCGCACGCGCTCGGTCTCGACTGATACCACCTGGGCACTGCCTGCAGCGCGGATCTGCTGCTCGGCCTGCTGGGCGACCGGCTGCTGCAGGCAGCGGCCAGCGTCGTCAGTGCAGCCATTGGGCGCAACCCACTGCGCGCTGAAAGCCTGTCCACCTGCGGAAAGGGACACGTCGATGGTCCAGAACGGCACCGACTTGAAGGCCGCGATTTCGCGGTCGCGGTCCACGACCAGTTTGAGAGTCGGCGTCTGTACGCGCCCGACCGACAACACGCCGTCGTAGCCGGCCTGCCGACCCAGCATGGTGAACAACCGGCTTAGGTTCATGCCCACGAGCCAGTCGGCGCGCGAGCGCGCCAGCGCCGAGTAGTACATCGGCAGCGTGTCGGATGAAGGTCGCAGCTTGCCGAGCGCGGTGCGGATCGACGCATCGTTGAGCGCCGACAGCCATAGCCGCTCGATGGAGCCGCGGTAGCCGCACAGGTCGATGATCTCGCGGGCGATCAGCTCGCCCTCGCGGTCGGCATCGGTGGCGATAACGAGGTGGGTCGCCTTCGCCAGAAGCGCCTTGACGACCTTGAATTGCGGGGCGGTCTTGGGCTTGACCTCGACCTGCCACTGCTGGGGAATGATGGGCAACTGCTCCAGCGACCAGCGCTTGAGCGCTGCGTCATAGACCTCGGGAGCTGCCGCTTCTACAAGATGGCCGATGCACCAGGTGACGGTGACGCCGGAGCCGCTGAGACAGCCTTCACCGCGCTGCGTCGCGCCGAGAATCCGGCCAATATCCTTGCCCTGGGAGGGCTTCTCGCACAAAAACAGCCGCATGTCCGTCCATCCGATTCCCGTGGTTCATCGAGTTGCTGGAATCGAGGATGCCGAGCACCACCAGGGGCAGCAGCAAACAAGCCGCATGCGGTGGCGACCACTTTCACGGGATGGAATGGCGGGGACGGGAGTGGCGTGCGGCCGGGGATGTGCGGGCCGGGAGCCGCGATTTTCGGGAGCGCGTGGCAGCCGGTGGACGTTGATGGAGCTATCCCCGGGGATAGCTCACAAGGGCATGGGGCGACGAACGACTGCCGCCGCCCCATGCCGCATCACTTCCTGCGCTTCGGCTCCTTCGGCGCGGTCGGTTCCTGGGCGGCTTGGGATTTCGGCTGCGCGTCCTGCGCGGTCTCCTGCTGCCTGGGGCTGAGGGTCACGGACTCGATGCGGAAGGGCAGGATGCCGACGCTGCGTGCGTTGATCTGCCAGGTCTCGCGCGGCTGATCCTCGTTGTCCGTCCAGGGTTCGCGCTCCATGCGGCCGACGACCAGCACGCGCATGCCTTTCTGGTACAGCTCCTTCCAGTGCGCGGCGTCGCGGTGCCAGATTTCCACCGGCGCCCAGAAGCCGCCGCGGTCCTCGAAGGTGCCATCCTTCTTGGGAATGGGGTTGTCGAAATAGACGTTCAGGCGCAGAAGGCGGCTGGGCTCGTCGTTGCCGTTGGGGAACTCCCGGTACTCGGGGGGCGAACCGATGTTGCCCTCGCCAGAAAAATGCGTGCTCATGTTGCAATCTCCGTGGTGGTTGAAATACCCGCACCTGGTCGGCGGCGGGCGCGTGCTGGGGTGCCTGGCGCGATCACCGATCACGCATGGCGGGTGGCGTGGACTTGAGCCGGCGCAGGTAGGCGTCTTCCGCCTCGGCGGCCTTGCTGGCGCACTCCTGGGCCTGCCTGCCCAAGGTGTGCAACAGGCTGATCTGCATGTTCAGCGTGATGCGCTGAAGCTCGATGGCGTGCAGGTCGGCCAGGAGGTTGACCGGCGTGCTGGTACTCGCCATCAGCTCCTGCCACAGGGCCACGCCCATGGCTGACCTGTCGTGCTTGCGCCAGCGAAGAAACGCTGTGCCTGCGCCAGTGGTCTGCTGGGCCAGTTCGATGGGTAGCAGATGGAAGGGATGCCCGACTGCCTGTTGCAGCACCTGTCGCTGCGCCAAGTCCATCAATTCGTCGCGCATGGCGAAGCACTGGCTGGCCCAGGCCTCCAAGTCCCCTTTACCTTTAAAGGGCTTTAAAAGGCCTTTTTGAGAGCCTGCGTGTTCCAGCTTCATGAAGGCTGTCTGTTGCAGGGGACGGAAGTAGCGGGTGTCGCGGTTCGGGTCGATCATGCCCGCGCGTCCTCGCCGGCCGTCGCTTCGTGCGCCGCGGTGGCTGCGGCCTCGTCGCTGGGGGAAGGTGCTGGGGCGGGACCATCACCGGGCTGCTGCAGGCTACGGCGCACGATGGGCGGCGCGAACTTCGAGCGGCGCGTGCCTTCCAGCACGTCCTGCGGCAGCTCGCCGAACTTCTCCAGCGCTGCCCGTGCTGCGGCATTCTTCGCGGCGAAGTCGTCGCGGGTGCAGCCCGAGTAGCGGTATTGCTGTGCCAGCGAGAACAAGCTGCGCAGTGCATGGGCGCCTTCGTTGAGCCAGCGCTCCAAGGTGCTGCGGTCGATGAGCGCGGTGTGGTGCGCGAGGATCAGCTTGCGGGCGACGTCGTCGTAGTCGGCCAGCAGATACACGGCGGCAAAGCCGAGCTGCGCATTGACGAACAGCGGCAGTTTGACGGGCTGAACATTGAGGTTTTCGCCCAAGGTGAGTGCCGGCGGCACGCTCGCCAGCGCCTGGTCCACCTGTTCGCGCAGCGATTGCAGCGTGGCCTTCGTTTGGTCGAGCTTGTCCTCGATGCGCAGCATCCAGAAATCGCTGTACGGATCGTCCTGCTCCGAGCCGCGCCGCATCTTGTTCATCTGGGCGATGTAGCCGTTCAGGCCGACGATGCCCGGTCGCCCCTCGGCGGCGGCGCGGCCGTGCCAGATGCGCGAGGCGTGGTGCGTGTGCAGCGTCAGCGACATCGCGCTGCGCAAGGAGCCGAGATTCAGTTGCAGGGGTTCGTTGGTGGTTGCCATGGTGTCCGCTCGTTGTTGGAAAAGAGCGGCCAGCTTCGGCAGGAAGCGGAAGGCAGTCAGTCAACAAACCGAAACCCGCCAGTCCCCGGTTCAAGGCGCGGCGGGTGCATGCGGCGTGAGCTATCCCCAGGGGATAGCTCCATGGAGCGCCAAGGAACGCTGCACGCCCGGATCAGCGCGGACAAGGCCGATCCCGCGGCAGGCGATCGAGGCCTGGCGTGCAGCGGTTCGATGTCGTAGCCGTTAGTGGAACTATCCCCAGGGGATAGCTCTACTGGAAGCCACCGGCATCCACTACACCGCCATGCAGGCCCGCTCACTTGCTGGCAAGCAGGTTGCGCAGCCGTTCGATGTGCTGCTTGGCGACTTCCGGCGGCACAGGCTTGCCCTGTGGCTGAGATGGCGGTGGTGCCGGTGGTGGCCGCTCATTCGGCAGCACGGGTGCCGATGGCGCGTCTTTCTTGGCCCAGGCGTTGAACTCGCCATGGATGGCCCGCTGGATGATGCCGAACAGATACCCCGCAGGATTGCGGATGCCATGGCTGCTGCATCGAGTGGCCC
This sequence comes from Azovibrio sp., assembly GCF_049658005.1. Taxonomy (NCBI): domain Bacteria; kingdom Pseudomonadati; phylum Pseudomonadota; class Betaproteobacteria; order Rhodocyclales; family Rhodocyclaceae; genus Azovibrio; species Azovibrio sp. The sequence continues at coordinate 9,838 of NZ_JBASOH010000074.1, forward strand.
ATTCGTCCAGCACGGCCTGCCTCAGCGCTGCATCGACCTGCTGCAATGCCACCTTGACGCCTGCCTGTTGTTCCGCCTTCAGTTCCGCGAAGCGTTTGGGCCATTGCAGGTCGCCTAGCGCACGCGCCTGCGCTTGTACCTGCGCGGTAGTACGTACTTCATTAATACAACTACTACGTACTGTACGGGCCTGCTTCGGATTCCGAAGAGAGGCGTCTGGCGCGGGTTTCGGCCCTGCTTCGGATTCCGAAGACGGGCCATCGGCATTCCGAAGAAGGCTTGATGCCCCTTCTTCGGATTCGTGAGTCGCGGCCTCCTGTGGATAACTTTCGGTGGCCGTGATGCCTTGGCTGGCGAGACGTTCGGCCAGGACCTGCAGCCGCGACGGCAGCGTGCGGCCGGACAACAGCGGGTCTTCCGCGATCTCCCGGAGAGTGTTCAGCCCCACCATCTGGATGGCCTTGGCCGAATGGCCGAGGGACTGGCTGACCAGCGCCAGGTAGTCGGCGTCGAGCTGCATGGCCTCGAAGGGCGTCAGGGGTTCATCGTGCAGAACGTAGAGGTTGCCTAGGATGCGTCCGGTCTTGGGGTCGCGCCGTCGCCGCACCAGGCTCAACCATCGGGTGAGGCGCAACAGCGTCAGTGCTCGGGCCACGGTTTCATGCGAGGCCTGCCCGGCGCAGGGCATCGAGGCCAGCCAGGGCCGAAGCTGCTCATACGTCGGGAATGCCGTCACGCCATCGTCGTTGAGCATCAGCCGGAACACCTGCCAGGCGTTGCGCTCCAGCGGCGTCAGGCGGCGGTCGAGGAACAGTCGTCGCGGTACGGTCTCATGTCGGTTGCCGCTGAAGAGGAACGCATCGCCGGACGCGGCCGGTGTCGCAGGTGACGGCGCAGGTATAGGCATGCGCGTGGGCGTGGGTGGGCCGGGCCTGGGCGCAAGGTCTTTCAGCGCCGCGTCGAACAGATCAGCGAGTGCGACGGGGCCATGGCGTGGTGCGGTGTCGTCCACGGCCATGGCTCAACCCAATCCTTGATCGACCCACGACTTGATCGCGGCCCAGACCACCGACAGCGGCAAATCCATGCCTTCGGCGAGGTCCATGGCCGCGTCGAGAATCGAGGTCTCGTCCTCCAAGTCCACATTCCTGCTGCTGGTGATGGCTTTCCAGCGCCGCCACAGTTCGACGTCCTGCTTCTCGTCCAGGACAGGGTGACGCCCCTTGCGCTTGGGCAGGCCCAGCACCTCACGGCGCAGGGCGATTTCCTGATGGGTCAGGCCATAAAAGCGGCTGACCATCTCCGTGCTGGCCCCCAGTCGCAACATGCGATCGACGGTCGCGATTTCCTTCTCCACGTCCTGCGCCTGCGAGAGCAGACGCCGGAGCACCTCGCGGTTCACGGACACGGAACACCACGAGACATTGGCGTTGGCCAGTACGCTCACCATGGCGGGATGCTTGAGCGCATCCAGCTCGGCCTCGCTGAAGCCCATCGCCTTGCAGCGGCGCAGTTGGCCGTTGCGCAGGTCGTAGAGCGCCTGGGCGATGACGGCCTGATTGAGCGGGTGCGGGGCGGACATGCTGGTCTCCTTCCTTCATGCCCCAGGGCTTGCGGCACCGAACTCCAGGTCCAGCAGGCGCCGGGCCAGGCGCAGCAATCGGAACAGCTTGACCAGCGCGGTGTCGCTCAATCGCCGGTTCGCATCGCCTTGGCCGTGCAGCAGCGCCGGCAGCTCGGCGGCAAGCTGCCCGCCGTCCAGATCAGCATCGGTGAAGCTCTGGCCTGCCAGGCTCGCCAGCAATGTCAGCACGGCGCGGCCCTGCGGTGATGGGGGCTGCGCGCTGGCATGGCATGCGAAGCCAACACCGTCCGCGCGTTCCTCGATGCACTGATCAAGTCCTGCCTCGCCCGCGATCTCGCGTGCGAACTGCGCGATGTGGATGCGCAGGCGGTCGGGCGTGTCCAGGCCCGCGTCGATGTGCCAGACGTCGGAAATCGGGTAGAGACCGCCTGCCTGGACGGGAATGGACTGCAAGACATTGGCCGAGAAATCGGGCAGCGCATCGCCCAGCTCGTCGGCGACCATCCGCTGAATGGATTGCAGCCGCTCCGTCGTCGGTGCAGGCGAAACGATGTGCCCCTGCAGCAGATCATCAGGAGCCGCCACGGGACTTCCTGCGGGCGAGCCGTCTGTCCCCGAGCCGCCCTCGCGTTCGCGCGACCCAGGCGTGGCCGGCGGCGCCAGGGCCGATGGGGCTGGTGCGGCGGGCGGGCGTGCCATGGTGCCAGGCTCAGGCAGCGCGGGCGGTGCCGATGGCGGGGTCGGGTCGCTGACCAGGGCGCGATGGCGGCTTTCGGATTCGGTGAGGTCGAGCGCCAGCACGTCGTAGTCGATGCCGAGCAACTCGGACATCTGGCCGATCAGTTCATCCTGCACGCGCTGGGGGGCGAACTCGTCGGCCTGCGTGTCGAACTGCGACAGCACCTCCTGAAAGAAGTCGTCGAAGTCCTGTACCAGTGTGTGGCCCTTGGCGTAGCGCTCCCACGCGAGCATGCAGGCCTTGCGCATGACCGACAGGCGTTCGACTTGGTGGCGGCCGAGCCCGCCGTAGAGCACGGTCGGGATCGCCGGCAGGAGGTAGCGCACCGCGTCGTTCATCCGGCTGATGTGCGACTGCTGGACAGGGAAGCCATCGGCGGCGAGGCGGCGGGCCAGCTCGGACTGGCTCAGGGCGGCGCCGCTTTCCTGCTCGTAGAACTCACGCGCCTTCTCGACGCCGAGGGCGCGCTCGATGAACGTCAGGCCCCCGCGCAATTCGTTCTCGGCCAGGTGGCCGGTCAGCATCACGACTTCGCCGCGACTGGGCCACGGGCGGAACAGGCACGATATGCGGAAGAATCGCTCGTCCTTGGTCTCCGACCACAGTTCGCGCAGGATCGCCAAACGTGTGTTGCCGCCGTTGCGGATGATGTAGTGATCCTCGCCGGGACGGCGCGTGATGGCCGGTGCCGCGTCCAAGCCGCGCTCGCGGATGGACGCCTTGATGTCCTCGTAGGCCGGGTTGCGCTTCTTCCTGGGATCGTGGTCGTAGGGGCGCAACTGGTCCAGGGTCACGACCATGGGCGTGTCGGCGATCGGATCGCTCAAGGCCGAGGTGGACGGGCCGCTGCGCTCGAACCCGGCCGCGAGCAGCTTGCCGGCCATCTGCTGGGAGGTCATCTCAGCCATGGCGGCCTCCCTGCGCTGGGGACCGGGCCTCGCGCTCGGCGCGGCGGATCTGCGCCCGGGCATTGAGGGCCGCCCGGTGGTCGCTGGCGGTCGAACTGGTGTAGATCGCAGCGCAGCCAGCCTTGGTGAATTTCAAGTGCCCGCCAGATGTGCGCTTGACGTGCCAGCCCTCGCCGACGGCGAACTCGATCAGGGCGCGCAGACGCTTGTGGCCTCGGGCCAGTTCATGTGCGTTCGCCATGAGGCCTCCCGGTATCAAGAGGGGCTGGTGAACGGCCGGACACCGTGGCAAATCGGTGCTGCCATTGCGGGAACAGCTCGCCAGCGAGGCCGCGCATGGTGTCGAGCGCGGCGGGGGCGACTCTGCCCGGTGGCTGGCGGTACTCGACCCGATGCACCGGCAGGCCGCGCGTCGCGGCGCGCGGATAGGCTTCGATGGCCGGCACGTCGGTGGCCAGCACGCAGATGCCGGTGTGGTCCTGGAACAGGTCGCGCAAGGCCTGCTGAATCAGCCGGGCGTTCGCCGACACCGGGTGGACGCGGTTGATGAGCAGGTGCAGCGGCGGTGGTTCGATGCCCAGGTGCCGATACGGCGCGATGTCTTCGAGCAACTGCATGGTGCCGCGCCGCAGCTCTCGTGCCGCGAGGATTTCCGGGGTCACGGGCGACAGCGCAACGTCGGAGGCGAGCACCGCCATCTCCAGCAGCACCGAGCGCGCGCCCTGGGTGTCGATCAGCACCAGGTCATAGAGGGGAGCCAGGACCGGCAGCAGGTGCCGCAGCCGCAGGCGCCCATCCGGCGCGTGTAGCAGCAAGGTGTTCAACTCGCCCCGGTGGTCGTTGGAGAGCACCAGATCGAGGCCCGCGATGATCGTGCGGGACACGAGCTGGCCGAGGTCGCGCTCGTTGAAGGCCAGCAATTCATAGATGCCGCCAGGCGCGCGGTGGCCCAACTCGTAGTAGGACGACAAGGTGGGCTGCACGTCGAGATCGAGCAGCAGCACGCGCAGCCCCGCGTCGGCGGCAAGCCCACCCAGGTTCGCGGCCGTGGTGGTCTTGCCCACGCCACCTTTGGTTGAAATGATGGATACGACCTGCATGGCGTTCTCCGTGTGAGGATGGGAAGTCCGCGGGAGAACGGGTCAGGCCCTGTTGTTGACGCGCTCGTCGATCCACTGATCGATTTCGATGGAGTCCCAGCCCACGGCGCGCACGCCCAGACGCAGCGCCTGCGGGAACTGGCGTTTCTTCATCAGGTTGTAGATGTGGGCGCGCTTGAAACCGGATTTCGCTTCGACTTCTTCCAGGCGCAGGATGCGGCGCTCGTTTGGCGGCAGTACAGGTGTTTGCGACATGGCGGTCACTCCTGAACGCTCAGTGGCGTTTGTTGGCGTGACCTCTATTCAATAGACACGGCAGCGAAAAGACATTGCAAATGCAATCTCCGCGACTGCACATACAAGCTGGCAAATCTCAGCGGGAGGCGCTACGCAACCGGCGCCTGGCGGTGGCGAACTTGCCGTTCAATGTCCGCTCCGCGATACCCATGGCGCCGCTGTGATGGGCGACCAGCGCGCTGACCACGGCCTCCTGCGTCTTGAAGCTGGAGTACGGCGTGCCCGATGGCGACTGGCCGAGCATCAGCTCTAACAGGCCGCCAACGATGTTCAGGTAGGTGGCCTCGGCCCGATCACTGATCGGACACTGCGCGCATGCCGAAATCACCGTGGACTGCTTGAGCAGCGCGTCATGCTTGTCCTGCAACTCGCGAAGCTGACGTTTGGTCTGTTCCAGGGCGGATTTCAAACCCTGGCGTTCGACCAGCATGGCTTGCCCTGTTTCTAGGGAGATGAAGGGATGGATGATGCGCTCGCTGCGGGAGAAGAGAAAGCCGGGCCGCTGCTCGGGGTAGTGCTGGCGCATCCAGCACTTCAGATCGACATGACGTACCGTCAGATCAGGCGATTCGATCAACGCGGTGTCGCGTGTCGTGATGCCATGCTGGCCGAAGGGCAGTTCCCCGTTGAGGATGCCGTCATAGATGCGGTCGGTGTACAGCCGCAGTTCGCCCAAACGCGGGCAGTCCAGCGACTGCGGCAGATTCATAGGCGACGAGACCGAAGCCAGGATCACCTGCTCGTATCGCAGCAGTCCGGCCCAGCGGATGGACGCTTCGAGCGGGCGGTAGAACACCTTTGATGTTGGTGCATCATTTTTGTTCTCGTGCATGCTCCGTCTCCTTCCAGGAGAAGAACTACAGGGCCGACTGCTTTTGCAGCCGTCCTCATGGTCGGCCTGTTGTCCGCGCAAGACGCGAGTGATGACGCCCGCTTTTGAT
>NZ_JBASOH010000075.1:0-34570 GCF_049658005.1 Azovibrio sp.
CTCCAGGACAGCCTCGCCCTGCTCGCCCCCTTCGGCCTCCAGGGCAGCCTGGCCCTGGCCGTGCTGGGGAGCGCCACCCTGCTCGATGCCGGGCTGGGCCTCCTGACCCTGCTGCGCCCCGGACGGCGCCTGTGGTGGGCACAACTGGCCCTGGTGGGCGCCTACACAATCCTGATTGCCTGGCAGCTGCCGGCATTCCTGCTGCACCCCTTCGGCCCCATCCTGAAGAACCTGGCGGTGGCGGCCCTGCTCGTTCAACTACTCGCCGAGGAGCAAAGACCATGAACACCTATCTGATCATCAAGTGGCTGCACATCCTGTCTTCCGTCGCCATGGTGGGCACCGGCTTCGGCACCGCCTTCTACCTGTTCTTCTGCAACCGCAGCCGCAACGTGGAGGCCATCGCCGAGGTCAGCCGCCTGGTGGTGCGGGCCGATACCTGGTTCACCACCCCGGCGGTGATCTTCCAGCCCCTCTCGGGCCTGTGGCTGATGCAGCAGGGAGGCTGGAACCTGGGCACCGGCTGGGTGCTGACCTCCATCGCCCTGTTCCTGCTGGCCGGCGCCTGCTGGCTGCCGGTGGTCTGGCTGCAGCTGCGCCTGCGGGACATGGCCCTGGTGGCCCGCCAGGACGGCCAGCCCCTACCGGAACGTTACTGGCGCTATGCGCGCTTCTGGGAGTGGCTGGGCTACCCGGCTTTCTTTGCCATGGCCGTGGTGTTCTACCTGATGGTGAACAAGCCCTTCTGAGAACCGGAGGCAGCCAGCTTAGGGGAGCGAGGGGAGCGCCGGCAGGGGCCAGCGCCCGGCGCCGATGGCGCTTTCCAGCTCGGCCGCGGGGATGGGACGACTGAACAGATAGCCCTGGCCCACGGTACAGTGCAGCGCTTTCAGGATGGCCTCCTGGGCCTGGGTCTCCACCCCTTCGGCCACGGTGATCAGGCCCAGGCTGCGCCCCAGGGCCACCACGGCCTGGGTGATGGCGCCGGCGTTGGCGTCCCGCTCCATGTCGAGCACGAAGGAACGGTCGATCTTCAGGGTATCCAGGGGGAAGCGGCGCAGGTAGGCGAGGCTGGAATAGCCGGTGCCGAAATCATCCACCGCCAGCAGCACCCCCAGGCCCTTGAGTTCCCGCAGGGTGGCGGTGGCCTGGTCGGCATTGCCCATCAGGGTGGATTCGGTGAGTTCCAGCTCCAGCTGGGCCGGGGGCAGGCCCGACTGCTCCAGGGCCTGGCGCACCACACCCACCAGGTCCTCGGCCACGAACTGGGTGGCAGAGAGGTTCACCGCCATGCGCAGGGGCGCCGCGAACAAGCGGCTCCAGGCCGCAGCCTGGCGGCAGGCTTCCTGCAGCACCCAGCGGCCGATGGGGACGATCAAGCCGGTTTCCTCGGCCAGGGGGATGAAGCGGTCCGGCGGCACCAGGCCCAGGTCCGGATGGCGCCAGCGCAACAGGGCTTCCATGCCGATCAGCTGCCCGCCTTCCAGCTCGAACTGGGGCTGGTAGAACAGCTCCAGCTCACCCCGCTCCAGGGCGTGGCGCAGGCTTTGTTCGAACACCAGGCGCTCCAGGGAGGCGGCGTTCATCTCGTCCCGGTAGAACTGGAAGCTGCCCCGGCTGGCCAGCTTGGCGTGGTGCAGGGCGGCATCCGCATTGCGCAGCAGGGCGGCGCCATCCTCCCCGTCGCCGGGGAACAGGCTGATGCCGATGCTGGCGGTCAGGGAAAACTGCTGCTCCCCCAGCTCCACCGGGGCCTGCACCGTCTGCAGCAGCTGCTCGGCCATGGCGGCGGCGGCCCGGCTGCCCGGCAGTTCGGTGAAGATCAGGGCAAACTGGTCCCCCACGTGGCGGGACACGGTCACCTGAGGCCCGAGCAGGCCCGTGAGCCGCTCCGCCATGATCTGGATCACCCGGTCGCCACTGGCATGGCCCAGGGAATCATTGACGTGTTTCAGGCGGTCCAGATTGAGGAACATCACCGCCACGTGCCGCTCCCCCTGGCGGGAGGCCCGGGCCAGGGCGATGGCCTGATCCAGGCGGTCCTGGAGCAGGGCCCGGTTGGGCAGGCCGGTGAGGGTGTCGAAGTAGGCCAGGCGGTTGATGTGGGCCTCGGCTTCCTTGTGCCGCGAGATGTCGGTGGAGATGCCGATGAAATTGGTGATCTGCCCCGTCTCGTTGCGGGCGGCGGAGATGGACAGCCAGGCCGGATAGACCTCCCCGTCCTTGCGCCGGTTCCAGATTTCCCCCTGCCAGCGGCCCTCCAGGAATACCTGCTGCCACAGGGCGCTGTAGAAGGCCATGTCGTGGCGGCCGGACTTGATGAAGGCGGGCGTCTGGCCCAGGGCTTCCGCCTCGCTGTAACCGGTCATGTCGCAGAAAGCCCGGTTGGTGCGCAGGATGCGGCCGTCGGCATCGGTGATCAGGATGCCCTCGCTGCTCGCATCGAACACCCGCTCGGCCAGCTCCAGGGCCGCTTCTTTGCGCTTCAGGCGGGTGATGTCGAGCATGGCCCCCACCAGGCCGCCGGGTTCCCCGTCCTGGTGGCGGAACACCGCCTTGTAGAAATGCATGTCCCGACGCCGGCCGTCGGCGTACTGGACCTGGGTTTCATAGCTCTGGGTGCCACCCGCCTGCAGCAGCTCCCGGTCCGCCGCCGCGTAGCGGGCCGCCAGATCCGCCGGGGCCAGGTCGTACACGCTGCGGCCGACGATGCCGGCCTTGTCCTGCCCCAGAGTCTCGGCGAAAGCCTGGTTGCAGCCCAGGTAGCGGCCATCCATGCCCTTGTAGAAGATGGGGCTGGGAATGGCATCCAGGAGCTGCTCCATGAAGTGGAGCTGTTCCGCCAGGTGCTGTTCCATCTGCAGCAGATCGGTGAGATCCATGAGGCTGGCCAGCAGGGCCGGCCGGCCCCGGAAACTGATGGAGGAGCTGAAGATCTGCACCGGCAGGAGCCGGCCATCCCGCCGCCGGGCCCGGAAGCGGTAGCGGGCCTCCGGAGCGCCCCCCGCCAGCCGCTCGCGCATGCGGGTCTGGACCAGGGTCCAGTCCTCCTCGGCCACCAGTTGCGCCAGGGGAATTTCCCCGGACAGCAGTTCCGCCCGGCTATAGCCCAGCAGATCGGCCGTACGGGGATTCACATAGGCAAAACGCCAATCCTGGATGATGTAGATGGCCGTGAAGGCGTTGTCCACCAGGGTCCGAAAGATGTCTTCCAGTTCCTCGGGGGCCGCATCCGGGATGGGGTTGAAGCTCACGACATCAGCCTTGCAGACGCCGCCAGATTTCAGTGGTCAGCCCGGCCTGGTTCATGGAGTAGAAATGCAGGCCCGGGGCGCCGCCGGCCAGCAGGCGCTGGCACAGCTCGGTGACCACGTCCAGGCCGAAGGCGCGGATGGAGTCCGCGTCATCCCCGTAGCTCTCGAACTTCTTGCGCATCCAGCGGGGGATGTCGGCGCCGCAGGCATCCGAGAAGCGGGCCAGCTTGGAAAAACTGCCGATGGGCATGATGCCGGGGACGATGGGAATCTCCACCCCCAGGGCCCGGGCCTCATCCACGAAATGGAAATAGGCGTCGGCGTTGTAGAAATACTGGGTGATGGCCGAATTGGCCCCGGCCTTCACCTTGCGCGCGAAATTCTGCAGGTCGTCCCGGGGGCTCCTGGCCTGGGGATGCCATTCCGGGTAGGCCGCCACTTCCAGATGGAACCAGTCGCCGGTTTCGGCGCGGATGAATTCCACCAGTTCGTTGGCGTAACGCAATTCGCCCGGATCGGCCATGCCGGAAGGCAGGTCGCCGCGCAGGGCGACGATGCGCTGGATCCCTTCGGCCTTGAAATAGGCCAGGATGTCGCGCATGCCCGCCTTGCTCGAACCGATGCAAGAGAGATGCGGCGCCGCCTCATACCCTTCTGCGGCAATTTCCTTGACCGTGGCGAAGGTGCGCGCCTGGGTGGAGCCGCCGGCGCCATAGGTCACGGAGAAAAAGACCGGGTTCAGCTCTGCCAGCTTGGCCCGTTCGGCCTTGAGCCGGGCCGCCCCCTCGGGAGTCTGGGGCGGGAAAAATTCGATGGAGAGTTCAGTGTGCATGTCGAGCCCAGATGAAAAATTCGCGGTTGCCGTCGGCGCCGGTGATGGGGCTTTCGAACCAGCCTTGCACCGTAAGACCGTTGTCGGCGCAACACTGGCGCAGCTTTCGTTCCACTGCGGCATAAAGGGCGGGGTCGCGGACGATGCCGCCCTTGCCGACGCCCCCCGGCCCCACCTCGAACTGAGGCTTCACCAAGAGCAGCATCTGCCCTGTCGGCGCCAGGAGAGCCGGCAGCCGGGGCAGGATCAGGGTGAGCGAAATGAAGCTTACGTCTGCCACGATCAGGTCAAAGCCCTGGGCGGGCATGGCCTCCCCCAGGTCGGCTGCCTCGAGAGTGCGGCAGTTGATGCCTTCGAAGGCGGTGACGCGGGGATCGGCCGCGAGCCGGGGATGGAGCTGAGCGTGGCCCACATCGACGCCCACCACCCGCGCCGCCCCGGCCTGGAGCAGGCAGTCGGTGAACCCGCCGGTGGATTGGCCGACATCGAGGCAGACCCAGCCCTTGGGATTCACGCCGCTCTGGCGCAGGGCCGCGGCTAGCTTGATGGCGCCGCGGGAGACATAGGAGTCGTCCGCCGCGGCGGCCACTTCCAGGCGGGCATCGGCAGGCAGGAGCTGCGAGGGTTTCAGCAGCACCTCGCCCTCGCACGCCACCTGCCCTGCCGCGATCAGCCGCTGCGCCAGGGTGCGCGAGGCGGCCAGACCCTGCTCGACCAGGAGCTGGTCGAGGCGCAGGCCATGGCGTTCCGGTCGCGCCTTTTCCTGAACTGCCGGTGCAGGCCGGGGCTTGCGGCTATGAAAGGAATTCATCGACATGAGCAACAAGGCCGGAAAACCCGGCCCCCGGTGAAAATCAGTAACGGTAGTGATCGGCCTTGTAGGGGCCGGCCACGGGGACGCCGATGTAGGCTGCCTGCTGCTCCGTGAGCACCGACAGTTGGGCGTTGAGCTTCTTCAGTTGCAGTCGCGCCACCTTTTCGTCGAGATGCTTGGGCAGGGTATACACGCCCACCGGGTAGTCGGCGGCGCGGGTAAACAGCTCGATCTGGGCGATGGTCTGGTTGGCAAACGAAGACGACATGACGTAGGACGGATGGCCGGTGCCGCAGCCCAGATTCACCAGGCGCCCCTTGGCCAGCAGGATGATGCGGCGGCCGGAGGGAAAGATGACGTGATCCACCTGGGGCTTGATCTCTTCCCACTGATATTGTTCGAGGGAGGCGACGTCGATCTCGTTGTCGAAGTGGCCGATGTTGCAGACGATGGCGTTGTTCTTCATGGCGGCCAGGTGGTCATGGGTGATGACATGGTAGTTGCCGGTGCAGGTGACAAAGATGTCGGCCTTGTCGGCGGCGTATTCCATGGTGACGACGCGGTAGCCTTCCATGGCGGCCTGCAGGGCGCAGATCGGGTCGATCTCGGTGACCCAGACCTGGGCCGAGAGGGCGCGCAGGGCCTGGGCGGAGCCCTTGCCGACGTCACCGTAGCCGGCGACCACGGCGATCTTGCCGGCGATCATGACGTCGGTGGCGCGCTTGATGCCATCCACCAGCGACTCGCGGCAGCCATAGAGGTTGTCAAACTTGGACTTGGTGACCGAGTCATTGACGTTGATGGCGGGGAACTTGAGTTCGCCGCGCTGGTGCATCTGGTAGAGGCGATGCACCCCGGTAGTGGTTTCTTCGGTGACGCCCTTGATCTTCGCCAGGCGCACGGAATACCAGGTCGGGTCCGCGGCCAGCCTGGCGCGGATGGCGGCAAAGAGAAGGGTCTCTTCTTCCGAGGTCGGCTGGGCGATCACGGACGGGTCTTGCTCGGCGCGGGCGCCCAGATGCAGCAGCAAGGTGGCATCGCCGCCGTCATCGAGGATCATGTTGGAGTAACCGCCGTCCGGCCACTCGAAGATGCGATGGGTGTAGTCCCAGTAATCGGCGAGCGACTCGCCCTTGACGGCGAACACCGGGATGCCGTCGGCGGCGATCGCGGCGGCGGCGTGATCCTGGGTCGAGAAGATGTTGCAGGAGGCCCAGCGCACTTCGGCGCCCAGGGCGGTCAAGGTCTCGATCAGCACGGCGGTCTGGATCGTCATGTGCAGCGAGCCGGTGATGCGCGCGCCCTTGAGCGGCTGGGTCCGGGCGTATTCCTCGCGGATCGCCATCAGGCCCGGCATTTCGGTTTCGGCGATGCGGATTTCCTTGCGGCCCCAGGCCGCCAGGCCCAGGTCGGCGATTACGTGATCTTGAGTTTTGGTAACAGCATCAGCCACAGCAGACTCCTCGGAAACTGTGACCGGGGAGGGGTGGGAGTTGCTATGCAAGGCTCACCTGGCCCCCTGCGCCCGGCAGGGTTGGAAAGGTGAGCGCAGTTGAAACGGCTGCCCTCGAAGCAGCAAGGCAGTTTCCGAGCCTGGGATCATCGCGACCTCGCAGCGCTCCTCGGAAGTGGCGGGATTATAAAGGATTTATCAGGGATTTATTGTAGGGAACCCTTGGCAAGCAAGAGCCGAATGAGTCGTACCGTCTCCAGGTCCGATTCCCGATAGGCGGATTTGACGTATTCGGCATGGTCGCCATCCTCCCTCAGCGTGGTTTCGTAGGTAAAACGCAGGAACAGGGCATCAGGCTGAGGTTCTTCCAGGCGGATGGTGAGGGCTCCTCCGGCATGAGTCGCTCCCGCCTCGACATCGAAACGCAGCCACTGCCGCACTGCAAAACTGACCCGGTCGCGAATCTGCGCCACACCGAAATCCAGTTCCCGCAGCAGGCTGGATTCCTGGCGTTCGAGAATCTGGCAGGACTCCAGGCCGGGCAGAAACGCCACGGGATTTTCCACCCGGTGCCAGAGGCCTTGCCAGAGCTGTTCCCGGCTCAGGATTTCCCCGAGGGGATTGACCGGGTCATTGATTTGTACGAGATGTTCGAATTTCATGGGGCGGATTTTGCCTCCCTGGCCGCTCCCTGTCACCCGTGCTAGCATTCCCGCCATGCAAATCGACCGCCTTTTACAACAGCAAGGCTTCGGTACCCGCAAGGGTTGCCGCAACCTGGTACGCAATGGGCGCTTCTCCATCGATGGGGAAGTCATTGACAACCCCTTCGCCGAGATCGACCCCACCGGCCTCAAGTTCTGCGTGGATGACAAGGAATGGCCTTACTTTGAAAAGGCCGTGATCCTGTTCAACAAACCCGCCGGCTATGAATGTTCCAGGAAGCCCAAACACCATCCCGGCATCTACACCCTGCTGCCGCCCCAGTTCGTGGAACGGGACATCCAGAGCGTCGGCCGCCTGGACGAGGACACCACGGGCCTGTTGATCCTGACCGATGACGGCCAGTTGATCCACGCCCTCTCCTCCCCCAGGCGCAAGGTGCCCAAGGTGTACCGGGTCACGCTGCGCCATCCCCTTGACGAGGCCCAGGTCCAGGCCCTGCTCGACGGCGTCCTGCTCAACGATGATCCGGACCCGGCCCACGCCACGGCCGCCGGGATCATCGACAGCCACACCCTGCTGCTGACCATCACCGAAGGCCGCTATCACCAGGTCAAGCGCATGCTGGCTGCGGTCGGCAACCGGGTGGAAGCCCTGGCCCGCGTTGCCGTGGGCGGCCTGGAACTGCCCGCCGACCTGCCCGAAGGCCAGTGGCGCTGGCTCGAGGCTGCCGATCTGGAACGGCTCTGGAGCCAGTGCCCGTGACCCTCACCGAACTCCGCTACATCGTCGCCCTGGCCCGGGAAAAGCACTTCGGCAAGGCCGCCGAACGCTGCCATGTGAGCCAGCCCACCCTCTCGGTGGCGGTAAAGAAACTGGAGGAACGGCTAGGAGTGATGCTGTTCGAACGCACGCCCGGAGATATCCGCATCACTGCGGTGGGCGAAAGAATCTGTCGCCAGGCCGAAAAGGTCCTGACCGAAGCCGGCCGGGTCGAGGAACTGGCCCAGATCGGCAAGGACCCGCTGATAGGCCCCCTGCGCCTGGGGGTGATCTATACCATTGCGCCCTACCTGCTGCCCCGGCTGATTCCAGCCCTGCACGGTCTGGCGCCCCGGATGCCCCTGTATCTGCAGGAAAACTTCACCCACCGGCTGGCGGAATCCCTGAAAAGCGGCGAACTCGATGCGGCCATTGTCGCCGCTCCCTTTGCCGAGCCGGGCATCGTCACCCGCCCCCTCTACAGCGAACCCTTCCGGGTCGCCCTGCCCGTCCAGCATCCCCTGGCAGCGCGGGCAGAAGTGGCCAAGGAAGCCCTGGACCCGAGCCAGTTGCTGATTCTTGGCCAGGGCAACTGCTTCCGCGACCAGGTGGTTTCCGCCTGTCCGCAGTTGAACGGCCCGGGCAAGCTGGACCAGTCCATCGAAGGCAGCTCCCTGGAAACCATGCGCCACATGGTGGCCAGCGGCGCCGGCATTGCCGTGGTGCCCGCCTCTGCCTGCGCCGCCTGGCCCGACAACGATGCCCTGTTTGTCACCCGCCCCTTCAAGGCGCCGGCCCCGAGCCGCAAGGTCGTGCTGGCCTGGCGGGCCACCTTCCCCCGGCCCCTGGCCATGGACGTGCTGTATCAGGCCGTCTGCCAGTCCCCGCCGGTCGGCACTCTGCCCCTCGAGTAAAAACGGCAGCTCAGGCTGCCGTTCTGCATGTCACGCTCACAACGAGCCGCCTTGATTCAGTAAACTCAAGCTTCAGTTAACTCAAGCCTCTTCGTCCGCCTTCTTCACGGCCGTGGTTTTCCTGGCCCCCGCTGCCTTGGGCGCCTTCGGTACCCGCTTTTCAAACTCGAAGCCCACCTTGCCCTCGGGGCCGATCACCAGGAAGGCGGAGAACTTGCGCCGGGTACGGGAGGAAACGAATTCCTTGAGCAGATCGGTACGCCCATCCTGCAGCAGTTTCTTCATCTGGGCCGGTTCGATGGGCTGTAGCAAGATCACCTTGCCGGAGCGGAAATCACAGGACCTGGCCGGACCCACGGATTTTTCGCAGACGTAGGCATTGCCGTGATCGTAGACGCCACTGCCGCACTTGGGACATTTGCCCAGCGCTTCCTGGCCGGAGAAATCCACCGGTTCGGCGTTAGCCTCGTCGGAGGCGCTGCCCTGGCCGAAATCGAACTCGGTTTCGTTCTTGTCGTTGAGCTTGATGGTGGCCACGAAGGGACGGCCCATCTTGTTGCGGAAACCGGTCAGGGGGCCGATGCTGCGCTCGGTGAGCAGGGTGTCGATTTCCGCCGGCTCGAACTGGCGGCTGGCGATGATCTTCCACAGGCCGAAGTCGCAGCTGGAACACTGGAATTTCTTGTAGGTCTCCCGCACCACCCCGCCACAGACAGGGCAGGGCGCGGTCAGGACGCCGAAGTCGCCGGGAATGGTGTCGGAATCATAGGTCTTGGCCCGCTCGACGATGAGACGGGTCATCTCGGCGATTTCCTGCATGAATTCCTGGCGCGACATCTCGCCCTTTTCGATGCGGCCCAGCTTCCACTCCCACTCGCCGGTCAGTTCCGGGGCGGTCAGTTCATGGATTCCCAGGCCGTTGAGCAAGGTGAGCAAGGAAAAGGCCTTGGCGGTGGGGATCAGCTCCCGGCCTTCGCGCAGCATGTACTGCTCGGCAATCAGGTTTTCGATGATCTGGGCGCGGGTGGCGGGCGTCCCGAGGCCGCGCCCGGCCATGGCGGCCTTCAGTTCCTCGTCCTCCATCATCTTGCCGGCGCCTTCCATGGCGGAGAGCAGGGTGGCTTCCGAGTAACGCGGCGGCGGCCGGGTTGCGGTGGCCTTGAGATGCACTTCCTCGGCCGCCACCTTTTCATCGGCTTCCACCTTGGGCAGGTTGCCCTCTTCCCCTTCCTGGCCTTCCTTGCCATACACGGCCAGCCAGCCCGGATTGACGAGCACCTTGCCCTCGGTCTTGAAGGGGTGGCTGGCGACCCGGGTGATGCGGGTGGTGATCAGGGATTCGGCCGCCGGAAAGAACACCGCCAGGAAACGCTTGACCACGAAGTCATAGAGCTTTTGTTCCGCTTCGGACAGGTTCTTCGGGGCCTGGGTGGTGGGAATGATGGCGAAGTGGTCGCTGACCTTGGCGTTGTTGAAGATGCGCTTGTTGGGAATCACCCAGTTGCGCGCCAGGATCTGGTGGGCAAAGGGCGCGTAGCGGGACAGCAGCACTTCGTCGTGGCCCTTGCCGGCGCCTTCGCCGGTGAGCATGGCGAGCGTCGCCTGGACCGTGCCCAGGTAGTCTTCCGGCAGATAGCGGGAATCGGTCCGGGGATAGGTCAGGACCTTGTGCTTTTCATAGAGGGCCTGGGCCAGGCCCAGGGTGTTCTTGGCGGAAAAGCCGAACCGGGCGTTGGCTTCCCGCTGCAGGCTGGTCAGGTCGAACAGCAGCGGCGAGAGCCGGGTTTCCGGCCTGGATTCCTCGCTCACCTCGCCGGTCTTGCCTTCACAGGCGGCCCGGATGGCTTCGGCCCTGGCCTCGTCCCAGATCCGGTCGGCGCGGGCGTGTTCGTCGTCTTCCTTGCCCTTGAAGCCTTCATCGAACCATTTGCCGGCGTATTCCCCGGCCTTGGCGGCAAAGTTCGCCTCCACTTCCCAGTAGGGGCGGGACTTGAATTCGCGGATCTTCTTTTCCCGCTCGACGACGATGGCCAGGGTCGGGGTCTGGACCCGGCCCACGGTGGTCAGGTGGAAGCCGCCGGTCTTGGAATTGAAGGCCGTCATGGCCCGGGTGCCGTTGATGCCCACCAGCCAGTCGGATTCGGAGCGGCACACGGCGGCATCGGCCAGGCCGCGCATCTCCGCTCCGCTGCGCAGGCGGGTGAAGCCGTCGCGGATGGCCTGCGGGGTCATGGATTGCAGCCACAGGCGCTGAATCGGCTTGGTGGTCCTGGTATGCTGGACGATGTAATTGAAGATCAGCTCCCCTTCGCGGCCCGCGTCGCAGGCGTTGATCAGGGCATCCACATCCTTGCGCTTGATCAGCCGGGTGAGCAGCTTCAGGCGGGATTCGGTCTTCTCGATGGGTTTCAGGGCGAAGTGCGGCGGAATCACCGGCAAGTGGGCAAACGACCACTTGCCGCGCTTGACCTCGTACTCTTCCGGGCAGGCCAGTTCCAGCAGATGACCGATGGCCGAAGACACGACATATTCATCGTTTTCAAAGTAATCGTCATGCTTCGTCAGCCCGCCCAGCGCCTTGGCGATATCGGCGGCGACAGAAGGTTTTTCGGCAATGATCAGCTGTTTGCCCATAGATGGTCCGGCTCTAGGCCGCCCGTGAAAAAGTGCGGTGGATGATAAGGGGGGAAAGCAGGACGGGGCAAGACCGGCCCGCTGGGCAAGACCCGGCTAATGACAGGCGGCGGGGTCCACCGCATCGCTCAGCAATTCTTCGACGATCAGCGGGTCCAGTTCCTGTTCGCGGCTCCACAGGACCATCAGGACGATGACCTTGAAGCGCTCCAGGGAAACGGACTGCCCGGGCAGATCCAGGGCCCGATCCAGGATCAGCTCCCGCACCGGCCCCGTGACCAGCCTGGCCCGCTCCAGGAAGACCAGAAAATCCAGGCAGCCTTCTTCGAGCTGCTCCTGTTCGGCTTCGGTGAACACGCGCATCCCCTGGCTGACAAAAGCGGGGGCCGAACTCTGGCGCAGGACGGCCAGCCATTCCAGGGCCGCCCCGATTTCCAGTTCATCGAAACCAACCGCGGAGAGCTTGCGAGCCAGGGAGCCGCCCTCCGGGTGGGCAGGAAAATCAGAATAATTTTCAAAGAGGTAGACGAGAATATCGATCATTATCAGGCTCGCAGATGCAATGGCTGGTAGCAGTTGCCGGGCAGGACAGCGACCCGCCCCTCCAGTTCCAGCCCCATCAGGATGGCGAGAAGCACATCCGCCGTCAAGCCGGAACGCTGACTCAGCTCATCCAGGGAGCATGGCGCATGCCCCATGGCCTGCAGGACGCGCTCCTCCTCCGGGCTCCCGGCCGGAGTCGCCACCGCACTGGGGACGGGCGGCGCAAAGCCCTGCAATTCCTCCAGGATGTCCTGGGCCGACTCCACCAGTTTGGCCCCTTCCTTGATCAGCCGGTGACAACCCCGGGATACCGGCGAATGGATGGAACCAGGAATGGCGAACACCTCCCGGCCCTGTTCGGCCGCCAGCCGGGCCGTGATCAGGGAGCCGCTTTCCACGGCGGCTTCCACCACCAGCACCCCGCGTGCCAGGCCGGAAATGATGCGGTTGCGCCGGGGAAAATTGGCCCCCACCGCCGGCGTGCCCAGGGGAAACTCCGAAACGATGGCCCCGCTGCTCACGATCTGGTGCGCCAGCGCTTCATTACGGGCGGGGTAGAGGCGATCTGCGCCGGTGCCGATGACGGCGATGGTGGGCCCCTCCGCCGCGAGCGCGCCGCGATGGGCCGCCGCATCGATCCCCAGGGCCAGGCCGCTGATGATGGGCAAACCGGCCTGGGCCAGCACCCGGGCGAAATCTTCGGCGGATCCAAGCCCCTGCGGCGTGGCATTGCGGCTACCGACGATGGCCAGGCCCGGCTGCGCCAGCAGGTCGACTCGCCCCCGGACATAGAGCAGCAAGGGCGGATCGGCTATTTCCAGCAACAAGGGGGGATAAGCCGGATCGGCCAGGGTGACGATGTGATGGTCCTTGCCTTCCGCCCAGAGCAAAGCCGCCTCGAGGGCGGCTTCCACATCGCTTCCCAGAAGTTCGGCTCGCTGCCCGATGACGGCCTGGAGCGCCGTGGGACTGGCATCGAAAATGGCGTCCGGCGATCCCAGGGCCTGCAGCAGCTTACGCTGCGACTGGCCCCCGAGCCCTGGAATCAGGGTCAGCCGCAGCCAGGGGGCCAGCCCGGCCGGATCAGGGATTACGGACGGCATCCCCGATCGCCAGCGGGCGGGAAGCTTCCATCACCAGCGCATAAGCAACCCGGTCGAAGGTACGAAAGACAAAGACCAGGCCATACCGCTCTTCCGGCAGGGCCATGGTTTGATTGCGGCCTTCCTTGTCCTTGAACACGGTGGAACGCTTGCCGAACATGCCCAGCACATGCCCCACTTCGACCCCGGCCTGGCTGCCCTGATTGATCGTGATCACCGAATTCCGGCCGCCGGCACTGACGCCGCCGTAAACCGACATCACCTCACCGACAATATCCTGTTCGGCGCGGCGCGGCACATAGGCGCTCAGGTGGGGCGGCTCGGCGGGCACCAGCAGATCCCCTTTGAGGACCTCTTCCCTGGCGCCCAGGATTTCCATGATGGCGACTTCACCTGGCTGCTTCATCTGCGCCGTGCCCAGATAGACCGCCTCGTAGCCCAGCACTTCCTGGGTGGTCGGGTCTTTCAGGGGGGTGCCGGGGCGGTAGATGTACCACCTGGGGTGATCTTCCTGAACCCCGAGCACGAAAATCTCATCGCCGTTACCCATGATGACGCGGGATTCTTCCGTGCCGATGATGCGCGGCGCATCGATCAGTTCATTGGCATCAACCACCAGGGGCTGGGAGATGTAGGGCTCGATGGCCTGGGGCGGAATGGCAGGAATTTCCTGCCCGATCACTTCCTCATGCACCTTGGGCGACAACCTGCCTGGCAGCGGCTTGCCCAGACGCAGCCGGGGGCGGCCATCGGCGTAATCGAGCAAAACGATATCGCCGGGATAAATCAGATGGGGATTCTTGATCTGGTCCTTGTTGAGACGCCAGATTTCAGGCCAGCGCCAGGGTTCCTTCAGGAACTTGCCGGAAATGCCCCAGAGGGTATCCCCCTTCACCACCATGTAGCGATCCGGGGCATTGTCTGCCAGCTTGAGAGGTTCGGAGGCAAATGCCGTGACAGCAGCCACAGCCAGAATGAGGGCAGATATAATGCGGGACATGGGTTTTTCCTCGTGTACCGGTGGAACATGCCGGGCTGGAATCTGTCGGAGAAACCCACAGCTCATGCCGTTCCAATTCCTGAAAGTGCATGAGATTCTGCCTGTAATGTCTTAACCGAGCAAGCTTTCCCCATGGCCCTACTTCCCATTTTGCGCTTTCCCGATGCCCGTCTCAAGAAAGTCGCCACCCCTGTCGAAAAAATTGACGACGGTATACGCAGGCTGGTCGCCGACCTGGCCGAAACCATGTACGAAGCCCCCGGCATCGGCCTTGCCGCCACCCAGGTGGATGTGCACAAACAGGTGGTGGTCATCGACATCTCGGAAGAGAAAAACCAGTTGCTGGCCCTGATCAACCCCCGCATCACCCATCGGGACGGCGTCCAGGTCTATGAAGAAGGCTGCCTCTCCGTCCCCGGCATCTATGACAAGGTGGAACGGGCGGCAGAAGTCACCGTGGAATATCTGGACCTCGAAAACCAGATCCGCAGCTGCAGCGCCGATGGCCTGCTGGCGGTCTGCATCCAGCATGAACTGGATCACCTGCAGGGCAAGGTTTTCGTGGATCACCTGTCGCAACTCAAGCAGATGCGGATCAAGAACAAGCTGGCCAAGCAGGCCCGGATCACCGCATGAAACTGATCTTTGCCGGCACCCCGGAATTCGCCGCCACCGCCCTGGCCGCCCTGCTCGATGCCGGGCACGACATCGCCCTGGTGCTGACTCAGCCGGACCGCCCGGCGGGCCGGGGCATGCAGCTCCAGGCCTCCGCCGTCAAGCGACTGGCCCTGCAGCACAACCTGGAAGTCTTCCAGCCCCTGTCCCTGAAAAAGGATGCCGGGGCCCGGGAAAAGATCGCCGCCGTGCAAGCCGAGGCCATGATCGTCGCCGCCTACGGCCTGATCCTGCCCCAGGAAGTGCTGGACATGCCCCGTCTGGGCTGCCTCAACATCCATGCCTCGCTCCTGCCCCGCTGGCGCGGCGCCGCCCCCATCCAGCGGGCCATCCAGGCCGGGGATGCCGAGTCCGGAGTCTGCATCATGCAGATGGAAGCCGGGCTGGATACCGGCCCGGTACTGGCCCGGGTCCGCACCCCCATCGGCCCCCAGGACACTGCGGCCAGCCTGCACGACCGGCTCGCCCGACTGGGCGCCCAGCTCATGGTGGATACCCTGCCGCGTCTCCCCTTGGTCCCGGAAACCCAGCCCGAAGCCGGCGTCACCTACGCCGCCAAGATCGAAAAAGCCGAAGCCTGGCTGGACTGGAGCCGCAGCGCCACCGAGCTGGACCGCCACATCCGCGCCTTCAACCCCTTCCCCGCCGCCCAGACCCGCCTGCAGGGCAGTCCCATCAAAATATGGCAAGCCCATCCCGTCGCAGGCCAGGGGCGGCCCGGCACCATCCTGGCCGTGGATGGACAGGGCATCACCGTTGCCTGCGGCATGGGCGCCTTGTGCCTGACGGAACTCCAAAAAGCCGGCGGCAAGCGCCTTCAGGCCGCCCAGTTCCTGGCGGGGAATTCGATAAAAGCGAACGAACGCTTCGGCGACCCCGCTTGAATTCGAAACTTTCAGGCCTATCTAATAGCCCGATTCCACTGCAGCCTCAAGGAGGTTTCCATGTTCAACTGGTTCAAGACAGCCCTGCTCATGGCCGGCATCATGGCGCTCTTCGGTGCCATTGGCGCCTACATCGGCGGCGCCCAGGGCATGCTCATCGCCCTGGTGCTAGGCGGCGCCATGAACTTCTTTTCCTACTGGTTCTCGGACAAGCTGGTATTGAAGATGTACAACGCCCGGGAGGTGGATGAATACTCGGCGCCCCAGTTCTACGACATGGTGCGGGAACTGGCCCGGAAGGCCGGACTCCCGATGCCCAGGGTGTACATCATCGACGAGGCCCAGCCCAACGCCTTTGCCACCGGCCGCAATCCGGAACATGCCGCGGTCGCCGCCACCACCGGCATCCTGCGCCTGCTTTCGGCGCGGGAACTCCGGGGCGTGATGGCCCACGAACTGAGCCATGTGAAAAACCGGGACATCCTGATCTCCACCATTTCCGCCACCATGGCCGGCGCCATCTCGATGCTCGCCAACTTCGCCATGTTCTTTGGCAGCCGGGATCCAGACGGGCGTCCAACCAATCCCATTGCCGGCATCCTGGTGATGATTCTGGCCCCGCTTGCCGCCACGGTGATCCAGATGGCCATCTCCCGGGCCCGGGAATACGAGGCCGACCGGGGCGGCGCCGAGATCAGCGGCGACCCCGGCGCCCTGGCCGATGCCCTCGAAAAGATCAATGCCTATGCCCGGAACATTCCCATGGCTTCCGCCGAGGCCCACCCGGAAACGGCCCAGATGATGATCATGAACCCGCTTTCCGGTGGCGGCCTCAGCAATCTGTTCTCCACCCACCCGCCTGCCGAGGAACGGGTGGCGCGGCTGCGGGCCATGGTCCGGGGCGACTGAGCCCGACTGAGCCCGACTGAGCCCGACTGAGCCCACTACCTCCGGCGTCGGGCCGGCATCCGCCCATCTTTTTTCCAAGATGCCTTGCCCTGAGGGGAAGGCCCCGTTAAGGTGTGCAGGTGTGCAGAACATTCAAAGGCATTCCATGCAACTCCTGACGCTGCTCGCCATCGCTTTCGCCATCGCCGCCGGGGCCTTTGCCCTGCAGAACAACAGCCCGGTGGTGGTCAATCTCTTTTTCTGGAGCTTCGAAAGCTCGCTGGCCCTGGTGTTGCTGGCCAGTCTGGCGCTGGGCGCCCTGATCCTCGGCCTGATGAGTACCCCGGCCGTACTGCGGGACCGCTGGCAGCTTGGCCGCCAGAAGAAAAAGCTGGAAGAACTCGAACAGATCTGCGAACGCCAGGGGATCGAAATGGCCGGGCTGGCCGCCCGGTTACCCGGGTCAGGACCGCTCCCGGAAATGACGCCCTCAGGCGCCGCCGAGACCACGGCGGCAGAGGAATCAACCCCCCGGGCCTGAGCCCTGGCGCCCGAGTCGATACAAGCCCACTTCACCTTTCAGATTGGGATCTCCCCCGACGGGCTGGCCGTCGGCAAAGGCCAGGAGTTCCCGCACCTGAATGCCCTGTTCGGCGCACAGCGCGTCGAAGTCGGCGATGGTGAAGAAGCGCACATTGGGCGAGTCATACCACTGGTAGGGCAGGTGCTTCGAGACCGGCATGCGGCCCTTGGCGATGGCTTCCCGGTGCGGCCCGTAGCCGAAGTTGGGAAAGGACACCACCGCCTCGTGACCGACCCTGAGCATCTCCTTGAGCAGCGGCACGGTGTGGCGCACGGTCTGGAGCGAGAGGGACATGATCACATGGTCGAAGGAGTCGTCCTCGAAGCCTTGCAGGCCCCGTTCCAGGTCGAACTGCAGCACATTGACCCCATTCTGGATGCAGGCGGTGACATTGCCAGGGTCGAGTTCCACGCCGTAGCCGCGGATGCCCTTCGTCTCTTGCAGGTAGCGCAGCAGGCTGCCATCGCCGCAGCCGAGGTCCAGCACCCGTTCGCCGGGGCTGATCCAGCGGGCAATGTAGTCAAAATCGAAGCGTCCATACAAGGTCATGCGGAAATGCCCTCCAGATAGGCACCCAGGGCCGCGTGGTAATGGGGCGAGTCGAGCAGGAAGGAGTCATGCCCGGCATCGCAGTCGATTTCGGCGTAACTCACGCGGCGGCCGTTGTGCAGCAGGGCATAGACGATCTCGCGGCTGCGCTCGGGGGCAAAGCGCCAGTCGGTGGTAAACGAGGCCACGAAGAAATCGGCCCGGGCCCGGGCCAGGGCGGCGCGCAGGTCGCCGTCGTAGTCGAAGGCGGGATCAAAATAATCGAGGGCCTTGGTGGTGAGCAGATAGGTGTTGGCGTCGAAGCTCTTCGCGAACCTGTCGCCCTGGTAGCGCAGGTAGGATTCGATCTCGAATTCCACGTCGTAGTTGAAACGGGGCTCCCCATGCCGCAGCTTGCGGCCGAATTTCTCCGCCATCTGGTCGTCGGAGAGGTAGGTGATGTGGCCCACCATGCGGGCCAGGCGCAGGCCGTTTCTGGGCACCACCCCATGTTCGTAATAGTGGCCGCCGTGAAAGTCGGGATCGGAGAGGATGGCCTGGCGGGCCACTTCGTTGAAGGCGATGTTCTGGGCCGAGAGCTTGGGCGCCGAGGCGATCACGATGCCGTGCCGCACCCGTTCCGGGTATTCCAGGGTCCATTGCAGGGCCTGCATGCCGCCCAGGGAGCCGCCGATCACCGCCGCCCAGGTGTCGATGCCGAGCCGGTCGGCCAGGCGGGCCTGGGCCTCGACCCAGTCCTCCACCGTCACCAGGGGAAAATCGGCGCCATAGGGCTTGCCGGTTTCCGGGTTGAGGGAGCGCGGGCCGGTGGAGCCGTAGCAGCCGCCCAGGTTGTTGACCCCGACCACGAAGAATTTGTTGGTGTCGAGCGGCTTGCCGGGGCCAACCAGATTGTCCCACCAGCCCAGGGTCTTGTCCGGGTCGGCGGCATCATGATAGCCGGCCACATGGTGGCTGCCCGAGAGGGCGTGGCAGACCAGCACGGCATTGCTGCGCGCGGCATTGAGGTTGCCATAGGTTTCATGGACCAGCTCGAACCCCGGCAGGCGGGCGCCGCTCTTGAGCGGGAGTTCCTGGTCGAAACGGGCCGTCTGGGGAACGACGAGGCCCACGGATCTGGGGTCAGTCATGGCGCTCCGGATGCAAAAAACCCAGTCTGCCAGAACGGGGACTGGGTTCGGGATGACGGCCTGTCCTCGCTTTAGCATTTTTATGGCGCCTGCAAGCTGAGTTCAAAAGGGCGCCCCCGGGCCACGCCCGAGGCCGCGAACAGTACCGGCAAGACCGGGAAAAGTCAATCGACCCGGTCAATCAACCCAGTCAATCGGCCCGGTTCTCAGTTGGCGGCAGCCAGGGCATTTAGCCTTTCCACTGCCTCGCGGATTTTGCCGGTTTCTTCCAGACGCAGGATGCGCCGCACCAACGGCGCCAGTTCATTCACGTCAGCCTGCAGCACCCGGTTCTTGACCTCCAGGATCTGGGAGGGGTGCATGGAGAAAGTGCGCAATCCCATGCCCAGCAAGAGGCGGGTGAATTTCGGAGCCCCGGCCATCTCGCCGCAGACGGAAATGGGAACGCCCGCCTTTTCGGCGCTGCTGATGGTGTGGGCGACCAGCATCAGCACCGCCGGGTGCAGGGGATCATAGAGGCTGGCGACCTGTTCGTCGGTGCGGTCGATGGCCAGGGTGTACTGGATCAGGTCGTTGGTGCCGACGGAGAGGAAGTTCAGGCGGCGCAGGAACATGCTCACGGCCAGGGCCGCGCCGGGAATCTCGATCATGCCGCCCACCTCGATGTTCTCGTCGAACAGGATCTTCTCGCCCCTGAGACTGGACTTGGCCTGCTCCACCGCCGCCAGGGTGGCATCGATCTGGTGGGCGTGCGAGAGCATGGGAATCAACAGCTTCACCTTGCCGTAGCGGGAAGCGCGCAGGATGGCCCGCAGTTGCAGGTGGAACATGTTCGGCTCAGCCAGCGACAGGCGGATGGCGCGGCGACCCAGGGCCGGGTTGGTCTGGGTGCGCTGGTGGTCGATGGCCTTGTCGCCCCCGAGGTCGAAGGTGCGGATGGTGACCGGACGCCCTTCCATCCCCTTGACCACCTTTTTATAGGCCTCGAACTGCTCCTCTTCAGAAGGCATGTCGCCCCGGCCCAGGAACAGGAATTCGGTACGGAACAGGCCCACTCCATCGGCCCCGGACTCCAGCGCGTCCCTGGTGTCGGAGGGCAGTTCGATATTGGCCTGGAGGCTGACGGTGATGCCGTCCAGGGTTTCCGACGGAGCCGACTTGAGGCGTCTGAGCTTGGAACGCTCCAGCTCGATCTGCTCCTTCCTGAGCCGGTATTCCTCCAGCACCCGCTCATCGGGATTGGCGATCAGTACCCCCCGGATACCGTCCACAATCAACAGCTCGTCGTCCCGGATCATGGCCCGGGCGTTGCCAAGGCCGACGATGGCGGGAATGGCCATGCTGCGCGCCAGAATGGCGGTATGGGAAGTGGCGCCGCCGACATCGGTGACGAAGGCGGCGAAGCGGTGTTCCTTGAAGGCGATCACGTCGGCGGGGGACAGGTCATGGGCGACGATGATCAGGTTTTCCTCGGTCACCCCCTTGGTCTTCTTCATCACCGCCCGGGCCGGGTGGCCCAGCAGTTCCTTCACGACCCGCTCCACCACCTGCACCACGTCGAACTTGCGTTCCTTCAGGTAGGTATCTTCAAACTGCTCGAACTGGGCCGCCAGATGCTCCATCTGCTGCACCAGCGCCCACTCGGCATTGCAGCGCCGTTCGCGGATGATCTGCTTGGGCACTTCCACCAGCTCCGGGTCGGCCAGAAACATCGCATGCAGGTCGATGAAGGCCGCCAGTTCCGCCGGGGCATGCTCGGCACTCTCCTTCATGCTGGCCAGTTCGGCCCGCACCGCCTCCAGGGCCTGCTCGAAGCGGGCGATTTCCTTGTCCACCAGGCGCGGGGCGATGGTCAGGTGGGCCACCTCCAGGGTGGCATGCGACATGAGCAGGGCCCGGCCAATGGCGATGCCGCCGGATACGCCCAGGCCATGCAGGGTAAAGCTCACTCGCCTTCTCCAAAGTAATCCGCAATCAGGGCCAGCAGGGCCTCCATGGCCTCGGCCTCATCGCTGCCATCGGTCTCGATGGTCACGGTGCTGCCCTTGGCCGCCGCCAGCATCATGACGCCCATGATGCTTTTGGCATTGATGCGGCGGCCATTCTTCTCCATCCAGACCTCGGAGGCAAACCGGCCCGCGGTCTGGGTGAGCTTGGCGGAAGCCCGGGCATGCAGGCCGAGCTTGTTGATGATTTTTGCTTCCCTCTGCAACATCAGATGTCCTTCAACATGTTCAATACGCCGTCCCGGGCACCGCTGACCGCCTTGGCCACCAGGGTTTCCATCCCCTTCTCCCGATAGGTCAGGGCCCGCAGCAACATCGGCAGACTCACGCCTGCCACGCCTTCGACCCGCCCTGGTTCGAGCAGCTTGATGGCCACGTTGGCCGGGGTGGCGCCGTAAATATCGGTCAGCACCAGCACCCCCTTGCCGCTATCCACCTGCGCCAGCATCTGGCGGGCCAGGGGCAGGATGTCGAGCGGATCATCCTGGGCCGCCACACCTAGTTGCAGCAGTTGCGGAGGGCGCTTGTTGAGGACGTGGCAGACATTCTGAAGCAGGGCTTCACCCATGGTGCCATGGGTCACGAGCAGGAGGCCGATCATGAAAGCACGCCGATCTGAAGAGGGGGCCTATTCTAACGAAACTAGCACTAAAGTCAGATTTTTCACGCTTACTTCACGCTTACTTCACGCTTATGGCACCTCCTCCAGGGCCGGGGGTTTGCCCAGGAACGTGAGCCTGGCCCTGAGCGCCCGGCTGACCTGGATGCGGCCATCCGTATCCACCCGCAACACCTGATTCACCCCTACCTGCCGGGCGGCTTCCTGCCAATGTCCGGGACCGGCGATGAAGATGGGCTTGCTGAGGGCATCCGAAAGGGTGCCGGCCTTGGGGCCGGGCGGCAGCAGCACCGTCACCGCCTGGGTATGCTCCGCCGGAGCGCCACTGGCCGGGTCGAGCAGATGACTATAGCGCCGCCCGTCGAGTTCGAAATAGCGCTGGTAGTCGCCGGAGGTGCCAATGGCCTCGCCATCCCGCAATTCGAGCGTGGCCAGGGGGCCGGGCTGGCGCGGATGCTGGATGCCCACCTTCCAGGGCTTGCCGTACTTGTTCCCCAGGGCCATGACATTGCCGCCGATATTGATCAGGGCGTCGTGGATGCCTTGCTGACGCAGCCGCGCCGCCGCCAGATCCAGCGCCACCCCCTTCAGGTAGCCGCCAAAATCCAGGGCCACGAGGGGGTTGCTGCTGCTGAGGCGATCGCCCTCGATACGCAGCTGGGCGATGGAAGCCGGCTTGCTGCGCCAGGCCGCCAGGGCGGCCGGGTCCGGCAACCGGGGTTTGAATTCATCCGAATGAAAGCCCCAGAGCTTGACCAGGTGACCGATCCCCGGGTCGAAGCGATAGCCTCCTTGTCTGGCCAGCGCCTGCGCTTCGCGGATGAAGGCCCGCATCTCCGGCCCCACCCGGATCGAGCGCCCCGCCGCCAGGGCCTCATTCACCGCGCTCAGTTCGGAAGGCTGCCAGGCATGGTAAGTCCGGTGCAAGCGGTCAAACTCCTGCAGCACCCCTGCCGCCGCCGCCCGGGCCTGGGCCTCGGGGACACCGGCCACGAGAATCTCCACCCGGGTGCCAAAGACAAAGGATTCCTGCTGTACCAGGGCTGGCGTCCGGTCACACCCCGCCAGAGCGCTCAGGAGGCCGAGGAGGAAGAGGCAGCTGCGGTAGCGCTTGAACACAGGTGCTCCAGAGCGGTGATGCAGGCCCCGGCTGCATCAAAGCCGGTCTGCTGACGGATTTCCACCATGCAGGTGGGGCTGGTGACATTGATTTCCGTGAGATGCTCGCCGATCACATCCAGGCCAACGATCAGGAGACCGCGCTGCCACAGGATGGGGCCCAGGTGTTCGGCGATCTGCCGATCCCGCGGAGAAAGCTCGCGCGCCACACCGGTGCCACCGGCCGCCAGATTGCCCCGGTTTTCCCCGGCCTTGGGAATGCGGGCCAGACACCAGGGCACCGGCTTGCCTGCGATCAGCAGGATGCGCTTGTCGCCCTGGGAAATCTCCTGCAGGTACTGCTGCACCATGATGGTGCGCTGGCCCAGGTGGGTCAGGGTTTCCAGGATGGAATTACGGTTCGAGTCGTTGCGGTGAATGCGGAAAATCTGGCTGCCCCCCATGCCGTCCAGGGGCTTCACCACCACATCCCGCTGCGCCTCGATGAACTGCTGGATCAGGTTCAGATCCCGGCTCACCAGGGTGGGCACGGTATAGCGGTCGAATTCGGCGATGGCGAGCTTTTCCGAATGGTCGCGCAGGGCCCGGGGCTTGTTGTAGACCCGTGCCCCTTCGGCCTCGGCCCGTTCCAGCAGCCAGGTCGCCGTGATGTATTCGCTGTCGAAGGGCGGGTCCTTGCGCATCAGCACCGCATCGAAGGCCTTGAGAGGCAGGGTTTCGCAGCCCGTCTCCCGGTACCAGTCATGGTCGTCGGGACGGGTATGCAGATGATAGGCCAGGCAGAACACCCCCGGCTGGCCCGGCTCCGGACGCCGCCAGCACAGGCTCCCCACCTCGCAGGCATGGACTTCGTGACCGTGCTTTTCCGCCGCCCGCATCATGGCCACGGTGGAATCCTTGTAGGCCTTGAGCCCCTCCAGGGGGTCCACCACGAACAGCAGCTTGAGGGCCTTGCCATTGTCCCCGAAAACATCCGGTGCAAAACGCAGTTGCTGGGCCACGACTCAGTCCTCCGCCGGAGCGGTCTGCTCCAGTTCCAGCGCCGCCGCCAGACAGGCCAGGCGCCCTACCACGCCATAGGCGTAGAAACGGTTGGGCGGCGCATCCGGGTTCTCGCCCCGATCCGGCAGATTGCAGCCGGTTTCAAAGGCCAGCGGCTCGAATTCCATGCCCGGCGCATTGAGGTTCTCATCCTTGCCCCGGGCCGTGTGCACCCGGTAGAAGCCGCCCACCACATAGTGGTCGATCATGTAGATCACCGGCTCGGCCACCGCATCGCGCACCGTCTCGAAGGTATGCACCCCTTCCTGGATGATGACCTCGGACACGGTCCGGCCTTCCTTGATGACGCTCATCTTGTTGCGCTGGCGCCGGTTGAGGCCCTTCACCTCGCTGGCGTCGCGCACGGTCATCACCCCCATGCCGTAGGTGCCCGCATCGGCCTTCACCACCACATAAGGGGTGTCGCCGATGCCGTACTCCTGGTACTTGGCGCGGATTTTCTGCAACAAGCGATCAACCTGCTCCGCCAGTTCATCCTCGCCCTGGCGCTCGTGAAAATCCAGGTTGCGGCAGGCGGTGAAATAGGGATTGATGCGCCAGGGATCAATGCCGATCAGATTGGCAAACTCGTCGGCCACCTGGTCGTAGGCAGCGAAATGCAGGGTCTTGCGGCGGGTCGCCCAGCCGCCGTGCAGGGGCGGCAGCACGACCTGATCCGTCAAACCCTGCAGAATCGGCGGCACCCCGGCCGACAGATCGTTATTGAGCAAGATGGCGCAGGGATGAAAATCGTCCAGCCCCAGACGGTTGCCCTGGCGCACCAGGGGTTCCAGCAGCAGGGACTGGCCGTAGGGCAACTCGATCCGGGTCGGGGCGGTGACCTCCGGCAGCAGGCTGCCGATGCGCACCTCCAGGCCGGTCCGGGTCAGGATGGTGGCCAGTTGGGCCAGGTTCTGCAGGTAGAAGGTGTTGCGGGTGTGATTCTCGGGAATCAACAACAGCTTGCAGGCCGCCGGACAGAACCTCTCCACCGCGCTCATGGCGGCCTGGACACACAACGGCAAAAAGGCGGGATTGAGGTTGTTGAAGCCCCCGGGGAACAGGTTGGTATCCACCGGCGCCAGCTTGAACCCGGCGTTACGCAGATCGCAGGACGAATAAAAGGGGGGCGTATGTTCCTGCCACTGGCTGCGCAACCATTGTTCGATCGGCGCGCTCTGCTCCAGAAAACGGCGCTCCAGTTCCAGCAAGGGGCCCGTCAGGGCAGTGGTGAGATGAGGAACCATGGTCTTTGCAGTGAAAAATCCAGTCAGTGCATCAAATACGGCAATCGCCGGGTCAAGCCCGGCGCAGCCCGGAAGGAGGGGCTATTTTACACGTCCGGCTTTTTTACACGCCCGGCTTTTCGCAGGGACGCGGTTTGCCAGGCACTCCACCCCGCCACTGCCGCAGCCCAGAGCAGCAGCGCCCCCAGCAGGACCGCCCCCAGGGCCGGCAAGCCCAGGGCCACGATGTTCCAGTGAATATCCCGATTCAGGAGCGACTCCCCCGGTGCTGCCGGGTTGTACCAGGCCTGCACCCGGCGCCGGTAGATCAGGTCGACATAGGCGGCCTGTTGTGCGTCATGATCATCGACCCAGGTATGCAGACCGTAGCGCCGGCTTTCATAGCGCCGGCCCTGAACCTGATAGCGGTAGATGACCTGCAGCTGCCAGCCACGCAGGCCCGCCCCGGGGGAAGGGCCCCGATCCACCGCTTCGACCCGGGCCGTAACCGGCTGCCAGTTCCGGCTGCGCCAGGCATCTGCCAACGGTTGCAGCGCCAGAAACCAGGTGGACAGCCCGCCTCCGGCAACAAACAGCAGGGCCACCAGCACCAGGCCGGTGCGCTGGACAGCGATCCGCAAGCCAGCCCTCACCTCAAACCTTGCCAAAGGCTTCCAGTTTGCTCATCAACACGGCAAAACGGGATTCGCCCGGGGCCAGCTGATTGGCCGTCAGCAGATGGGTACGCACCTCCTGCAGCAAGGCTGCGTCGGCCCCGTTTTTCTCCATGTGGGCCAACATCACATGCGCGGAATTGAATAACAACCGCACATTACGCGGCATGCGCAGCAAGGCCTCGCGCATCTTGGTGACCGCTTCCACATAGTGCCCATCACGGGCAAGCAGGGTACCGGCGTTCATCATCTCCATCGCCTCCTGGCGGCTGCGCTCCACCAGCTCGTCCCCCTCATCCGCCAGCCCGGTCTTGCGGAAAACCTCCCGGACCAAAGCCAGGGCAGCCGCATCTTCGGGATTGTTCATCACCTCTGCCTGCAGCAGGGCCAGGCCCTTTTCCTGCTCGCCGGTGGACAGCAACAACTCGGCAACCTCGCGCGTCACCGTTGAATCCAGCCCGGCATCACCTTGCTCGATCAACCCCACCAGTTCGCGGGCCACGGCCCTGGCTTTTTCCGGCTGGCCATTTTGCTGATACACCAGTCCCTGTACCGATTTGGCCTTGAGGCGCACCGCCTCGCTGTCGAAGGTTTTGCCCATCTGCTCCAGCAGTTGCAGGGCTTCCCCGGGGTTGGCCTTGCTGCTGACCGTCTTTGCCAGACCCAGATAAGCATCGGGTGTCTTGCGCGCCGAATGCTCGGAGAGGCTCAGTGTCTTGCGAAAAGCCGACTCGGCCCGGTCCAGCTTGCCTGTTCTGAGGGCCAGCTCCCCCATGGTCCGCTGCCGGACGTGTGAATTGGGGGACAGGGACAAGGCCCGCTCCAGGATGCTCTCGGCCCGGTCCATCTCGCCCAGGGCCACATACACCTGGGCCAGCACATCATAGGCTTCGAGATAGGTACGCTGATGGTCAACCAGGGTCTCCAGCAGGCTGCGTGCCTCTTCCAGCGCGCCCGCCATCACGCAGGTTTTGGCCAGCCCCAGCTGGGCCCAGGGCACCTCGCGCACGGACAGCGCCTTCTCGTAACTGGCGCGGGCTTTGTCAGTCTGGCCGGATTGCATGAGCAACTCGCACTTCACCCGCAGCAGTTCGATGGCATTGGCCTTGTCGCTCGCCGCCCGCTCGTCGCACAGGCGCACCGCCTTCTGATAATCCCTGGCCGCAATGGCCTGGTCGATTTCGACGAAAGCCTCCTTGCGCGCCAGAATCTTCTGAATACGGCCGGACAAAATGGACTCGGTCACCGGCTTGACCAGATAGGCATCCGGCTGCACCTCTGCCGCACTCATGAAAACATCGTTGGTCTTTTCCGCCGTCACCATGATCCAGCAGCAACCCGGACCGATCAGCTGGCGGAAGCGGGCCTCTTCCAGGATCTGCATGCCATTCTGGCCGGGCCCGAGATTGAAGTCGCACAACACGACGTCATAGCGGTTGCGGCGCAACAAGGCAACCGCCTCACTACCCGTGGCAGCAGAATCAATGGAACGCGGGTTGGCGCCACAATTGCGCAACACCGTCGCCAGCATGCTGCGCATCCCCTGAAAATCATCCACGATCAGGAACTTGCTGGCCGCAAAGAAATCACTGCCGCCATCTCGCATTTCAATATTCATGTTTCACTCATCAAAATCCACACACACACCTGCATCCCGCGCCCGGCCCTCAAGGCATCAAAACCTCAAAGCATCAAAACCTCAAGGCATCAAAACCTCAAGGCAGGCGCAGGATAAAACAACCGCCCCCCAGCCGTCCGCCATTTTCGAGACGGATGCTGCCTTCTTCCTTGTGACTGCGGTGCATCCTGGCCGCCACCGCCGCAAAATAAAGTCCCAGACCCGTGCTGCCGGTACTGAAATCGACGCCGCGCATGGCCGCCACTCCCTCATCGAGCATGCGCTGAGGAAAGCCATCGCCATCATCTTCCACACGAAACTCCAGCGCCCCCTCCGCCGGCTGGATACTCAGGGCAATGCGGCTATGGGTGTAATTGGCGGCATTATTCATGGCATGCACCAAAATGCCATCGACCAGATCCCCATCGAATTCCCAGTAAACCTCCTCGGGCACATCGACTTCCAGGCCAAGGTTGCGCGTTTTGAACAGGGCCAGGAGGCGGGATGTCACCGTTTCGGCGAACTGCTTCATCTCGTAGGTTTCCAGACGGAAGGGATACAGGTCGTTCCCCAGCTTGTAGAGCGTCAGCAGATGGATCAAATTGCCATTGATGCGCTGTGTTTCATAGAGCATCTGCGCCATTTCCTGGTAGATTCCCGAGTGCTCCGGCCCCGCCTGGGCCAGCATGGACTGCAGATTGGCAAGCAATACGCTGATCGAATTCTTCATGTCATGGACAGAAGAAGCGAGGAACAAGGTGGCGTCAGGGCGAGGCAAAGGCAACATGAGAATTCCCGTCAAGAAACCGGGCTATTGTAAGGATTTCCGTTACAAACACATGCCTCTCGTTGCCGCATGACCTCACTCCTGCCGCCGCACACGCCCCGCGGCCCGACTGAACCCTCTGTCTTGCGCTTGACACTGCCGGGTAAAATG
Organism: Azovibrio sp.; assembly: GCF_049658005.1. Classification (NCBI taxonomy): domain Bacteria; kingdom Pseudomonadati; phylum Pseudomonadota; class Betaproteobacteria; order Rhodocyclales; family Rhodocyclaceae; genus Azovibrio; species Azovibrio sp. Next base: position 27,922 of record NZ_JBASOH010000075.1, read on the forward strand.
GCCGGCTCATTCTTTTGAAGTTTCCTGGAGTCACCCGTGTTAGTCGCCGCCAACATCACCATGCAGTTCGGGGCCAAACCCCTCTTTGAGAACGTCAACGTCAAATTCGGCGAGGGCTATCATTACGGCCTGATCGGCGCCAACGGTGCCGGCAAGTCCACCTTCATGAAAATTCTCTGCGGCCTTCTCGAACCCTCCGGCGGCAATGTTTCCAAGGACCCTCACGAGCGCATGGCCTACCTGAAGCAGGACCAGTTCGCCTACGAGGAGATGCGGGTGCTCGACGTGGTGCTGATGGGCCATGAAGAAATGTGGGCCTGCATGAGCGAACGGGACGCCATCTATGCCAATCCGCAAGCCAGTGAAGACGACTACATGCACGCCGCCGAACTGGAAGGAAAATTCGCCGAGTACGACGGCTATACCGCCGAATCCCGGGCCGGCGAACTGCTGCTGGGCGCCGGCATCCGCACCGAACTGCACAATGGCCCGATGCGCGAAGTGGCGCCGGGCTGGAAGCTCCGGGTGCTGCTGTGCCAGGCCCTGTTCGCCAATCCGGACATCCTGCTGCTGGACGAACCCACCAACAACCTGGACATCAACACCATCCGCTGGCTGGAAGACATCCTCAACGGCCGGGAATCCACCATGATCATCATTTCCCACGACCGGCACTTCCTCAACCAGGTCTGTACCCACATGGCCGATCTGGACTACGGCAAGCTCACCCTTTACCCCGGCACCTACGACGACTTCATGGAAGCCTCGACCCAGGCCCGGGAACGCCAGCAGGCCGCCAACAGCCGCGCCAAGGACAAGATCAGCGAACTACAGAACTTCGTGCGCCGCTTTTCCGCCAACAAGTCCAAGGCCAGGCAGGCCACCAGCCGCCTGAAGCTGATCGACAAGCTCAAACCCGAGGACATCAAGCCGTCTTCCCGCCAGTACCCCTGGATCCGCTTCGAGTTCGACGAGAAGGAAAAGCTACACCGGGGTGCGGTGGAGGTGGAAAACCTGGCCTTCCAGTACGAAGGAGGGGACAAGACCTTCTTCAAGAAGGCCAGCTTCACCATCAGCGCCGGCGACAAGATCGCCGTGATCGGCGAGAACGGGGTCGGCAAGACCACCCTCCTGAAGCTCCTGATGGGCGAGCTGCAGCCCACCCGAGGCCACATCAAGTGGACCGAAAAGGCCAGGCCCGGCTACTACGCCCAGGATCACTCCGCCGATTTCGCCGAACCCGTGTCCCTGACCGACTGGATAGCGGGCTACGCCCGGGCCAGCCTCGCGGACGGCGGCGACCTGGAAACCCTGATCCGCGGCACCCTGGGCCGCCTGCTCTTTTCCGGCGATGAGCAGAAGAAGACCGTGAATGTGATTTCCGGGGGCGAGCAGGGCCGCATGCTGTTCGGCAAACTGATGCTGCAAAAGCCCAATGTGCTGGTGATGGACGAGCCCACCAACCACCTCGACATGGAATCCATCGAATCCCTGAACACCGCCCTGGACCTGTTCAAGGGCACCCTGGTATTCGTCTCCCACGACCGGGAATTCGTCTCCAGTCTTGCCAATCGTATCTTTGACATTAAGATGGACGGCAGTCTGGTGGATTACCAAGGTAGTTATGAAGACTACCTTTCCAGCCAGGGTATCGAATAAAACCCCAATCTCCCCAACGCCAAGGAGTCAGCATGAGTATCAAGGCAAGGCTTTTGACATTGTTCGCCGTCGGCATCCTCTCCCTGCTTCTGGTGGGCGGCGCCGGCACCATCGGCATGCGCACTTCCGGGGCGGCCCTCGACGAAGCCGTGCAGGTTCGCCTGCCGGCGCTGGAATACCTGCTGATTGCCAAGGAGGCCCAGACCGATGTGGTGCGCGCCGGCCTGCTGACCGGCATCTGGGAAAACGACTACTCTTCCAAGGCGCGCGAAGAATTCTCCAGCACCGCCGAGCACTATGATGCGGCCTGGAAACGGGCCGAGGACGCCCTGGAGAACTACCGCAAGATTCCTTTGCTCGGCGATGAAGTCAATACCTTGAAGCCGATGCAGGACGCCTTCGAGAAGGAATGGGCCGAGTGGAAGAAACTGAACCAGGAAATCGGCAGCGTCATGAAACAGCTGGCAGCCCTGGCCCCCAGTGATGAAGCCGGCCAGAAAGCATTGTTTCCCCGTTTCTACGCAGCCTATTTCGCCCAGCGCGACGGCTTTCGCGCGACCGTGGCGAAGCTGGAGGAGCTGGTCGCCTACGAAAAGGCCCAGGCCAAGGCGTCCAGCGCCGCGGCCGTACAGACCTCGAACACCATGACCCTGGTGCAGCAGGGCACCTTCATTGCCGGCCTGGCGGCCTTGATCCTGGTGGGCATCCCGGTCTTCCGGGCCATCATGAGGCCCCTCGAACTCACCCGCCGCACCATGGACGACATCACCGAGCACCGCGACCTTACCCGCCGGGTGCCGGTCAAGAGCGATGATGAAATCGGCCGGATGGTGCGGGGCTTCAACCGCCTCGTCGATCAGTTGCAATCCTCGATGCAGGACATTCAATCCCGTATGCAGGGTGCGCGCAGTGCCGTGGAATCCTTATCCACCGCCGCCCAGCAGGTGGCCACCAGTTCTTCCAACCAGAGCGGCTCGACCTCCGCCATGGCGGCTTCGATTGAAGAGATGACGGTGAGCATCAGCACCATTTCCAGCAGCGCCGGGGATGCCCAGGCCATGGCCCACCAGGCCGGCGAAATTTCCGATCAGGGCGGCCAGATCATCGAACGCACCGCCGCCGAGATGGGGACCATCGCCCAGACCGTGACCCAGGCCTCCCAGGTGATCCAGACCCTGGGCAGCGAATCCCAGCAGATTTCCAGCATCGTCCAGGTCATCAAGGAAGTGGCCGACCAGACCAATCTGCTCGCCCTCAATGCCGCCATCGAAGCGGCCCGGGCCGGGGAGCACGGCCGCGGCTTTGCGGTGGTGGCCGATGGGGTGCGCAAGCTGGCCGAGCGCACCGCCCAATCCACCGGCGAAATCAGCGCCATGATCAACAAGATGCAGGTTTCCTCCGGTGAGGCCGTGGCCGAGATGGATCGGGTGGTGCAGCAGGTCAAATCCGGCCAGGCCCTGGCCCAGGATGCGGGTGAGCGGATTCAGTCGATCCGCGAGGAAACCGGCCGGGTTTCCCAAGCGATCACCGAGATTTCCAACGCCCTCAAGGAACAGAGCGAGGCCAGCCAGGACATTGCCCGCCATGTGGAGAGCATTGCCCAGATGACCGACGAGAACAACGCCGCCGCCGAAGAAACAGCCGCCGGCGTGCAGCGCCTCGAACAGATGACGAAGGAAGTGAACCAGATCGTGACCCAGTTCAAGGTATAAGCGAACCGGCCGTGCGGCGGCCGGTCAAGGCCGGGCGTGGTGTGCGGGCTCCGCGGGCGCAAGCCTGCGGGGCCCGCGTTTTTTCAGGTGCCGCCCTGCTCCTGCAAGCGGCGGTAGAGTAGCTGGTACTGCTCGTCCGCCTGCTTCAGGCGCTCGGCGGCGAGGCGGAAGAAGATTTTCAGCATGCCCGAGCGCAGTTCCGGCGAGGCCCGATGGAGGCGGCTGTAAGCCCACTTGCCATAGACCACCGGGGTCATGGCGGTGACGGTGGCGGCCCGGGGGCTGGGAATGGCCTCGGCAAAGGCCAGTTCGCCGAACAAGGTGCCGGCACACAACAGGTTGATGAGCTTGCCGCGCTGGGTGACCCGGGTATCCCCTTCTAGCAGCAGATAACAGGAGTAGGCGGCGGCGCCTTCTTGCACCAGCAGGGTGCCGGCCGGCGCCCGGCGCCATTGCGCAAACCGCAACAATTCCCAGAGCAGGGGATCGCTCAGTTCCTGCAGCAGGGGCAGGCGGCGCAGCCGGTCGAACAGTTCCGGCTGGCCCGGCGGGTCCACGGTGCTGCCGGCGCTACCCGGCATCAGCGCGGTCAAGGCGGCCAGCACCAGCGGCCAGGACTCGAAACGCTGTTCCAGGCTGACCGCCAGCATTTCCTCCACCAAGGCATCCAGCCCCGGCGACAGGTCGGGACGCAGATCCTTCAGCCTGGGCCGGTCGCCGTCGAGAATCTTGTACATCAGCGCGGCCGGGGAGTCGGCGACAAAGGGCAACTGCCCGGTCAGCAACTGGAACAGCACCACCCCCAGGGCATAGATGTCGGCCTGGGGGGTGACCCAGTGGCGAAACAGTTCCGGCGCCATGTAGGAGAGGGAACCAATATCCATGACCTGCGTGGAATCACCCCGGCCCCAGTAGGCTGCGCCAAAGTCCCCCACTTTCACTTCCCCGGGCCCTGCATACTGGAGGTTGGCAGGTTTGATGTCGCGGTGCACGATGCCGGCCCGGCAGGCGTAATCGAGGGCGCTGGCACATTTGTAGGCAATTTCCAGCACCTCCCCCACCGGTTTTAGCTGTCCGGGCCGGGTAAACGGTTCGAGCGTACCGCCCGGCAGGTATTCCATGACCAGGTAGGCCATGTCCTCCCCCATGCCCGCGTCGTACACCTGAACGATGTAAGGGTGCTGCAAACTGCCCGCCAGACGCACCTCGTTCAGCCAGGATTTGCGGATGGCCTTCTGTTCCGGATCTTGGTTGAAGATCTGGGAATGGGCGATTTTGAGGGCCACCTGCCGGTCGGCAAAAAGGTCCTGGGCCAGGTACACGGTGCCGGAGGTGCCCCGGCCCAGTTCCCGGAGGATTTCGTAGCGTTGCTGGAAAATGTTCATGGGATCAGGGCCCGGACGATGCGGTCAGCCGGCATCTTACCGGCTCCCCGCTGCACGAGGAACCGGGCCGAGCAACTGATCGAGCCAGCGCCCCAGGCGCCGCCCCGCCGCCGCCAGCCGGGCATCGGCAATCGCCTGGGCACGCCGGTGGAATTCCGGCGTCACCAGGGGCAGGAGCGTACCCGGGGTATCGGGATAAACCTGGCGGGCCAGCCATTCCCGGCTTTCCTCCAGCCAGAGCGCCACATCGCCCTGGGGAGCGCGCTCCAGGGCAGCCAGACGGCGCAGCGGCTCGTCCAGATACTTGCCGCGCAGCCAAGGCGGCCCCGGCAGATCATCCCAATACGCATGCAGGGACATGAAGGGCTTTTTCGGGTTGAAGGGGTTTTCGATCTCGAAATCATTGCCGCCCCGGTCACCCCGCCCCCCGGTGTGCAGCGGCTGATGAAGGTCGGCGACGAGATGCAGCAGCCAGGGCAGGGCATGGACCTGCCCTGCCCTGCCACTCGCCAGTTCCCGGGCCAGCCATTCCAGCCGGGTGTCGATCTCTCCCTCGCTCCGGACACCGGGCTCATCCCGGTAGTGCCAGTGAGTCTGGCGCAGCATGTTGGGAAAACCGGGCAGCAGCGGCGTGGGCGGCTCGTCCGCATCATGAAAGCGCGGGTCGCTGCGGATCTCGTCGGGCCAGGTGGAAGCCTCCTGGAACACCCCATAGGCCGGATCATGCGGCTCCTGCTGCCGCTTCAACCATCTGGCATGGTCAGGATGCTGGCGCAACAAGGCGCTGACCCGCTCCCGGGTTTGAGGCTGCATCTCCTGCCAGGCCAGGGCCGCCACCAGACGATGCCCGGCGGCATTCCAGGCCTCGGCGGGCAGGGGCAACAGCAGCAACAAAACAAGGAGAAGAGGCATGGCCCGATTATCCCTGTTTTGCCGCGCCCCCCGCCATGCCGGTCACGGCCCCATGCTAGACTTGCGGCCCCGACCGACCCTTGGCCCGTGTTCATGCCTCCTGCCCTGCCCCCGGATTCCCTCGCCCTCGCCCTCTGGTATGCCGCTCCCATCGTGGCCCAGGTCATGGCAGGCCAGAGCCTGGCGGATGGCACTCTGGAACAGGTCCCCGGCGACATCCGTCCGTCGGTACAGGACATCGTCTATGGCACCTTGCGCCGCCACGGCGAAGGCGACGCCCTGCTCGCCCCGCTGCTGCAGAACCCGCCCTACCCCATCATCCGCGCCTTGCTGTTCTGTGCCCTGCACCGCCTCGCCACCTGGACCGACGCCCCGCACACGGTGGTCAATCAGGCGGTGGAAGCGGCCGGCCAGCTCGCAGAGGGACGTTACAAGGGTCTGGTCAACGGGGTGCTGCGCAATTACCTGCGCCAGCAGGAGAGCCTGAAAGAAGCCCTGGCCGACCACCCGGCGGCCCGCCTCTGGCACCCGGCCTGGTGGCTGGAAAAATTGCAGGCCAGCTACCCAAAGCAGTGGGAAAGCATCGTCAGCGCCGACAACACCCCGCCGCCCATGAGCCTGCGGGTCAATCTGCGCAAATGCCGCCAGGCCGACTACCTGGCCCGGCTCGAAGCCGGCGGGATCGCGGCCCAGGCCCGGGGCGAGGCCGGCATCCGCCTGCAACGGCCCGTGCCCGTATCGCAGTTGCCCGGCTTTGCCGACGGACTGGCCTCGGTTCAGGACCTGGGCGCCCAGCGCGCCGCCGAACTGCTCGACCCGGCCCCGGGCAGCCGGGTGCTCGATGCCTGTGCCGCCCCCGGTGGCAAGACCGCCCACCTGCTCGAACGCGCCGACCTGGAGCTGACGGCCCTGGACATCGACCCGGACCGCTGCCGCCAGATCGAAAGCAACCTGGCCCGCCTGGGCCTCGCCGCCCGGGTG
>NZ_JBASOH010000076.1:0-13869 GCF_049658005.1 Azovibrio sp.
GCGGCAGGAGCGGCAGGAGCGGCAGGAGCGGCCAGGGCCTGGCTCGACAGCCTGTATGAGGATGGGGTGCTGGCCCTGTTCGCTCGCCAGGGGGAAGAGGAGCTGGAAGCCCTGGACCGGGCCTGGCGCCAGGGGCTGGCGCAGGTGCGTCAGGTCTGGGATGAGCTGTGCAGCGCCTACCGCCACTGGAACAAGCGGCCCCGGGCCGTATCCGGCAATGACAATGCCCGGGTGGTGGATTTCGATGCGATGGTCTATGGCCGGGAGGAAGGTTTTTCGTTTCCGCCCCGGGCGGATTGGCATCCCCTCTTGCTGCTGGCCCTGGAGCAACCCGGCTATCTCGCCGTGCTGGGGCAGGAGGTGGCCCAGGCCGCCGTGCAAGTGGCGGAGGATTGCCCCTGGTTCCTGCCCCTGTCCAGGCAGGTGCAGGAGGTCCCCCAGCCGATGGCGGCGACCCTGGTGGCGTTTCATCTGCTGCCGGCAGTCCGTGCCGCCGCCCGGGCCGGGCAGCAGCAGCGGCTGGCGACCCAGGCCGCCCGGGAAAATGCCATCCAGGAGCTGCGCCAGGAACTGGGGCGTACCCTCGCCCCCTTGCTGTTGATCCCGGAACAGCCCGATGAATTTGCCCGCCGCGAAGCCCGGAGCGGGCTGGCCCAGTTCCAGGCCCTGGCAAACCGCATCACCCGCCTGGATTACACGGCAGAGAGTTTTATCGTCCTGTTGCGCCAGATTTCCGCCTTGCAACGCATCAGCTTCAACCTCGACCCAGCCCTCGACCGGGTGGACGAGGTGGAGGCCGGGCAGCGCATCTTGCTGCGGCAGAACCGCCTCGGCCTGACGGGGGGAATCGTGATGCTGCTCTTGGCGATCGGGCCGGCCTGGTTACCGGCCCTGGCGCTGGGCGGGCTGGCGGTTTTTGCCGGCTGGCGTTTCCAGACCTGGCGTCAGGCCCGGCGCGAACTGGCGGTGCAACTGCAATTGTTCCAGCGCCAGAGCAGTCAGTTGATCCAGGGCGGCCGGCCACGGGAAGACACGCCGCGTCGCACCCGGTTGGCAGAAGATCAGCAGGGTGAATTTCCGGGGTTTTCCTGAGACAGCCCTTTGAAATGCCTAGCGCAGACGGGCAAGCCCGCGCCCTGCCGCCCTGCCGTCGCATAAACGAAGGCATCGGCCGTGGCCGGACTGTATTCGCGGTGCCAATCCGCCGCGAGCCGCGCGATGGCGGTGTCCAGAGGCACGACGACGTATTTCAGCGTAGAGGCGATCACCAGATCGGTCGCATCTTCACCGATTTCATGCCCCAGCCACTTCGACAGTTCAAGCTGCACGAGGGTCGGCACGATGCACTGCGGCTCGTCCGGCAGACGCTGGCCCGGGCGCTGGCCCAAGGCGGTGTCGGCCAGCCATTCGATCCATGCCGAGGTATCGGCCACGCACGGCGCTGCCGTCATCAAAAAGAAGAGGCCAGCCCCTCGTGGGAGCTGGCCTTCAGGCGGAGTGCCGCAAGGTTCAGGCGGCATCCATGGACGGTCGGGTTCTCAGTGGAACTGTTCTTCTTCGGTGGAGCCGGTCAGGGCCTTGACGTTGGAGGCGCCGCCCTGGATCACGGTGGTCACGTCGTCGAAGTAGCCGGTGCCCACTTCCTGCTGGTGGGAAACGAAGGTGTAACCCAGTTCGCGGGCGGCGAATTCCGGTTCCTGCACCATTTCGACATAGTGCTTCATGCCTTCGCCGCGGGCGTAAGCATGAGCGAACTTGAAGGTGTTGAACCAGTTGATGTGGATGCCGGCCAGGGTGATGAACTGGTACTTGTAGCCCAGCGCGGACAGTTCTTCCTGGAAGGAGGCAATCTGCGAGTCGCTGAGGTTCTTCTTCCAGTTGAACGAGGGCGAACAGTTGTAGGACAGCAGCTTGCCCGGGCTGGCAGCCTGCACGGCCTGAGCGAATTCGCGCGCAAAGCCGATGTCGGGCACGCCGGTTTCGCACCACACCATGTCGGCGTAGGGCGCGTAGGCGACGCCGCGGGAGATGGATTGTTCCAGACCATTCTTGACGCGGAAGAAGCCTTCCTGGGTGCGTTCGCCGGTGAGGAAGGGCTGGTCATTGGCGTCGTAGTCGCTGGTGATCAGGCTGGCGGCTTCGGCATCGGTGCGGGCCAGGATCAGGGTCGGCACGCCCATCACGTCAGCGGCGAGACGGGCGGAGATCAGCTTCTCGATGGCTTCGCGGGTCGGAACCAGCACCTTGCCACCCATGTGGCCGCACTTCTTGGCGGCCGCCAGCTGGTCTTCGAAGTGCACCCCGGCGGCGCCGGCGGCGATCATGTTCTTCATCAGCTCGAAGGCGTTCAGCACACCGCCGAAGCCGGCTTCTGCGTCGGCCACGATGGGCAGGAAGTAGTCGATGAATTCCTGGTCGCCGGGGTTGATGCCGCGGGACCACTGGATTTCGTCAGCGCGCTTGAAGGTGTTGTTGATGCGGCGCACCATGGTGGGCACGGAGTCGTAGGCATACAGCGACTGGTCCGGGTACATGGTCTCGGAGGTGTTGCCGTCGGCGGCGACCTGCCAGCCGGACAGATACACGGCTTCGAGACCGGCCTTGGCCTGTTGCATGGCCTGGCCGGCGGTGATGGCGCCAAAGGCGTTCACATAACCCTTCCTGGCACCGCCGTTCACCTTGTCCCAGAGCACCTGGGCGCCACGTTGGGCGAGAGTGTATTCGGGTTGCAGGGAACCGCGCAGACGAACCACGTCAGCCGCGGCATAGGTGCGCTTGATGCCTTTCCAGCGAGGGTTGGTGGCCCAGTCTTTTTCCAGTGCAGCGATTTGTTGTTCGCGAGTGCTCATGTTTGGTCCTCTAACGATAGGGGTTGTGGGGAAATTTGCGAAGCAGGAATGTTCCTGCGTCTGCTGCAGATTATAGGCGGATTTGCTGCAGAAAAATCATGTCTTATATAAGACAGAAGACAAAATTTAATTGAATCTAAACAATATGTTATGCCTTTCTTTCCGTATTGTGAAATATCATTGGCGATGATGAAACGGAAAGCTGCTGCACTGCAGCGATTGCCGGCCCGAACCTGGGCCGGGAGGGGAGGGTTCAGGTTCGGGAGGGAAGGGTTCAGGTGAGGGGGGTGTCTGCAAGCAGAATGCCATCTTCGTCGGCATAGAGCCAGGCGCCGGGATTGAAGGTGACGCCGCCGAAAGTCACGGCCAGATTGCGTTCACCCACGCCGCGCTTGACGCTTTTTTGGGGATGGGTGTTCAAGGCCCGCACGCCGATATCGAGCTGGTTGATGTCGCCGGAATCACGGATGCAGCCATAGACCACGATGCCTTCCCAGCCATTGTTCTGAGCCAGGATGGCGAGCTGGTCGCCCACCAGGGCGCAGCGCAGGCTGCCGCCGCCGTCGATCACCAGCACCTTGCCCTGGCCCGGTTCGCCCAGCACCTCCCGCACCCGGGTGTTGTCCTCGAAAATCTTCAGGGTGACGATCTGGCCGGAAAAACGGGTACGGCCGCCATAGCGCTGGAACATGGGCGCAACCACCTGCAGGGTCTTGCCCAGCCGGGCTTCGTTTGCGTCGCAAAGATCAGGGGTTTTGAACGACATGGCAGGCTATCCTTTGGAGGGCAGGCAGAACAAAGCCATGCCCAGGGCATGGCTTGGTGAGGGGGTCGGGGGTTCAGACGGCGACGGCTTCTTCTTCCTCGAATTCCAGGATGACCTGGCCGTCCTTGTCCAGATTCACCGTGACCCGGCCGCCTCCGGCCAGGCGGCCGAACAGCAGTTCGTCCGCCAGGGCGGCGCGGATGGTGTCCTGGATCAGGCGCGCCATGGGGCGGGCACCCATGAGCGGGTCGAAACCCTTGGCGGCGAGCATTTCCTTCAAAGCCGGGGTGAAGTGGGCCTCCACCTTCTTTTCATGCAACTGTTCCTCCAGTTGCATGAGGAACTTGTCCACCACCCGCAGGATGATGTCGTGATCCAGGGCCTTGAAGGAAACCGTGGCGTCGAGCCGGTTGCGGAATTCGGGCGAGAACAAACGCTTGATTTCCAGCATTTCGTCTCCGGCTTCCCTGGCCGAGGTGAAGCCCATGCTCGTCTTTTGCAGGTCGGCGGCGCCGGCGTTGGTGGTCATGATGATGATCACGTTGCGGAAATCGGCCTTGCGACCGTTGTTGTCGGTCAGGGTGCCGTGATCCATGACCTGCAGCAGGATGTTGAAGATGTCCGGGTGGGCCTTTTCGATCTCATCGAGCAGCAGCACGCAGTAGGGCTTCTTGTTGACGGCTTCGGTGAGCAGGCCGCCCTGCTCGAAACCCACATAGCCCGGGGGGGCGCCGATCAGGCGGGATACCGCATGCCGTTCCATGTACTCGCTCATGTCGAAGCGCAACAGTTCGATGCCGAGGCTGTAGGCCAGCTGCTTCGCCACTTCGGTCTTGCCCACGCCGGTGGGGCCGGAGAACAGGTAGGCGCCAATCGGCTTGCCCGGATTGCCGAGACCGGAGCGGGCCATCTTGATGGCTTTGGCCAGTACCTCGATGGCCTTGTCCTGGCCGAACACCACCGCCTTCAGGTCGCGTTCCAGGTTCTTCAGGGCGCCCTTGTCGTTCGCGCTCACATGCTGGGAGGGGATGCGGGCAATCCTGGCCACGATTTCCTCGATGTCGGTCTTGCCAATCAGCTTCTTTTGCCGGGATTTGGGCAGGATGCGCTGGGCCGCACCGGCTTCGTCGATCACGTCGATGGCCTTGTCGGGCAGGTGTCGGTCGGTGATGTAGCGGGTCGACAGTTCCACGGCCGAGGACAGGGCTGCGGCCGAGTACTTGATGCCGTGGTGGGCCTCGAAGCGGGTCTTCAGACCCTTGAGGATTTCCAGGGTCTCCGCCTGGGAAGGCTCATTCACGTCGATCTTCTGAAAGCGCCGGGAGAGGGCGTGATCCTTTTCGAAAATACTCCGGTACTCGGTGTAGGTGGTGGCGCCGATGCACTTCAACTGGCCGCTCGAGAGCGCGGGTTTGAGCAGGTTGGAGGCATCCAGGGTGCCGCCCGAGGCCGCGCCGGCGCCGATCAGGGTGTGGATTTCGTCGATGAAGAGGATGGCGTCCGGGTTTTCCTTCAGCTGTTTGAGCACGCTTTTCAGGCGCTGCTCGAAGTCGCCCCGGTACTTGGTGCCGGCCAGCAGGGCGCCCATATCCAGGGCGTACACCGTGGCCTTGGCGAGGATTTCCGGTATTTCGTTTTCCACCACCCGGCGCGCCAGACCTTCGGCGATGGCGGTCTTGCCGACGCCGGCCTCGCCCACCAGCAGGGGATTGTTCTTCCGGCGCCGGCAGAGGGTCTGGATCACCCGCTCCAGTTCCTGCTCCCGGCCGATCAGGGGGTCGATCTTGCCTTGCAGGGCCAGGTTGTTGAGGTTGATGGTGTAGTTTTCCAGGGGGCCGGTCTGGGTTTGTTCGTGTTCGATTTCATGCTCGCCTTCGGTGCTGGCCTTGGGGTGGGGGAGCTTGCTGATGCCGTGGGAGATGTAATTCACCACATCGAGGCGGGTGATGCCCTGCTTTTGCAGGAAGTAGACCGCGTGGGAATCCTTTTCACCAAAGATGGCCACCAGCACGTTGGCACCATTCACTTCCTTCTTGCCCGAGGATTGGACATGCAAGATGGCGCGCTGGATGACGCGCTGGAAGCCCAGGGTGGGCTGGGTGTCGATTTCGTTGTCGCCCGGAACCGTAGGGGTGTGTTCGGCGACGAACTGGGTGATGTCCTTGCGCAATTGATCCACGTTGCCGCCGCAAGCCCGCAGGGCCTCGGCTGCCGTGGGGTTGTCCAGCAGCGCCAGGAGCAGGTGCTCCACGGTGATGAATTCATGGCGCTTTTGCCGGGCTTCGACAAAGGCGATGTGCAGGCTGACTTCCAATTCCTGGGCGATCATTAATTTTCCTCCATGACGCAGGCAAGGGGTTGCTGGTGTTGCAGGGCGAAGGCGCTGACCTGTTCTACTTTGGTCGCGGCTATGTCACGGGGGTAAATCCCGCACAGGCCACGTCCTTCCCGATGAACTTTGAGCATGATTTGCGTTGCACGTTCTAGGTCCATGGAAAAAAAACGCTGAAGCACCATGATGACGAAATCCATGGGGGTGTAGTCATCATTCAGCAGCAGCACCTTGTAGAGCCGGGGTGGTTCCAGGCGGGTACGTTCTGCTTCCAGCAGTGCTTGGTTGTTATCCTTCGTGGGCATCGTTTGATTCTATACAGTCTCGACCAGAGTGCAATATGTCCGCAGCCACTTAGCAACGGGCGCAAGCAAGATTTCGAGCTTCCAGAGAAAAGTGCTTGACGCCTTGATGCACGTCGCGTAAAACTCCATCGTGTTTGGATTCAAGACGTATCGCAAGGCCACTGGACTGGCACCGGTCGCTGGAGTCAAAACAAGCAGTCGGGTCGACCCCGTTTTTTTGTTTATTTGTAGGAAGTAGCAATTATGGCAACTGGTACCGTCAAGTGGTTCAATGATTCCAAGGGTTTTGGCTTTATCACTCCCGATGATGGCAGCGAAGATCTGTTCGCACATTTCTCCGCCATCACCATGGGTGGTTTCAAGACCTTGAAGGAAGGCGAAAAAGTCTCCTTCGACGTCGTGCAAGGTCCCAAGGGCAAGCAAGCTGCCAACATCCAGCGCGCCTGAGTCTTGATTCAGAGTCCTGATTCTGAGTCCTGATTCAAAGTCCTGATCTTCACGATCCAAGACCCGCTCCGGCGGGTTTTTTTACGCCTGTGCCGTGCCTGGCCGTGTTGCCTGGGCGGTGTTGCCTGAGCCGTGTTGACCCTGGCGCCTGGGGTGGTCGCCTGCGGTGGTCTTCGCGCCTGCCCTTCAGGTCGGTTTGTCAGCCGTTGGGGCTTGTCAGCCGTTTCCGGCCCGCCAATGGCCGGATTTTCCGCCCTTTTTTTCCAGCAGCCGGATCGATTCGATCACCATGCCCCGGTCAGCCGCCTTGCACATGTCGTAGATGGTGAGCAGGGCGGCGCCCGCTGCGGTGAGGGCTTCCATTTCCACGCCGGTGCGGCCGACGCATTCACAGGTGGCAAGGACATGCACCCGGCAGCCGGCTTCGTCCAGTTCGAATTCGATGGCGACCCGGGTCAGCGCGATCGGATGGCAGAGCGGGATCAGGTCAGCCGTGTGCTTGGCTCCCTGGATGCCGGCAATCCGGGCAATGCCCAGCACATCACCCTTGGCGGCGTGGCCGGCCTGGATCAGGGCGAAGGTGTCTGCTGCCATGCGGATGCTGCCGGCGGCTTTGGCCACCCGGCAGGTTTCGGGTTTGGCGCCCACGTCCACCATGTGGGCCTGGCCTGCTGCATCGAAGTGGGTGAGGGGGGATGCCGGGGAATTTTCTGGTGCGGGCACGACGTACATCCCGTTACGGTTTGAATGAGAGTCGGTCTTGCGGCTGCGTTATGATAGCACCCCATGGGAAAAGCCAATCGAATCGCCGCCTTGATCCTGGCCGCCCTGATGCTTGCCGGCAGTCCAGTCCAGGCTCAGTCCGATTTGCCGGAGTTGGGCGATGCCGCAGGGGTGGACTTGAGCCTGAGAACCGAGAGACGCATCGGCCAGGAAATCATGAATGAGATACGCCAGCGGGAGCCCAGCTATCTGGATGACCCGGAGATCGAGGCATACCTGAATCAACTCGGGGGGCGCCTGGTGGCGGCCAGCCCGGAACCGGGGCTGGGGTTTTATTTTTTTCCCCTGCAGGACCCGATGATCAATGCCTTTGCCATGTTCGGCGGTTATGTCGGTGTCAATTCCGGCCTGGTCCTGGCGGTGCAGAACGAGTCGGAACTGGCGGGGGTGCTGGCCCATGAAATTTCCCATGTGACCCAGCGCCATCTGGCCCGCATCCTCGAGAAGCAAAAGCAGGTTTCCACGGCCAGCCTGCTGGCCATGGCGGCCGCCTTGCTGGCAGCCCGTTCCAATGCCGATCTGGCGGGGGCCGCGATGACCAGCGCCACGGCCGGAGCGGCTCAGGCCCAGCTGGGATTTTCGCGGGATTTCGAGCGTGAAGCCGACCGTGTGGGTTTCCAGATTCTGGAAAAAGCCGGCTTCGATGTGCGTAGCATGTCCACCTTTTTCGCCCGCTTGCAGCGGGCTACCCGGTCGTATGAAAACAATGCGCCGGTGTATTTGCGCACTCACCCGCTCAATGTCGAGCGTATTTCCGATATGCAGAACCGGGAGGTGGAGCTGCCCTACCGCCAGGTGCCGGACAGTATGGATTTTCATCTGGTGCGGGCCAAGCTGCAGGCCATGCGCGGCACGCCGGTCGAGGCGGAGAGCCATTTTCGCACCCTGTTGCAAGAGCAGAAGGCAGCCCCTGTGTGGGCCGCCCAGTATGGGCTGGCGGTGGCGCTGGCCCGGCAGAAGAACTGGCGCGATGCCGAACAGGTGCTGGCCGAAGTCCGGGGGAAGCGTGCCTTGTCGCCCATGATCGAGCGCTTGTATGCGGAGTCCCGCATCCATCGCGGCGATGTCAGCGGCGGCCTGGCGGTGCTCAAGGAGGCGCTGGGGCGTTTCCCCAATGCATCGGCTCTGGTTTACAGCTACGCAGAGTTGCTGCTCCAGGCCGGGCGCCTGGAAGAGGCCCAGCGTTTTCTCGATGCCCAGGTCCAGCGAACCTCCCAGGATGACCGTCTGTACCTGTTGCAGGCCAAGGTTCATGCGGCGCGCGGCAGGTTTGCCCAGCAGCACCGGGCCCTGGCCGAGGCTTACCTGCTCCGGGGGCAGTTGCCGGCGGCGATCGAGCAGCTGGAGATCGCCCAGAAGGTCAAGGGGACGGATTTTTACGAACTCTCCGCCATCGATGCCCGTCTGCGCCAGTTGAAGCGCCGGCAGCAGGATGAAGCAAAAGATAAATAAGGCGTAAAATGCGCTTTTCCACGCTGTATTGATGCCCGAAAAATCATGGATTTCGACCGCGAACTCGACGTAAAAGGCCTCAACTGTCCCTTGCCCATCCTGCGCACCAAGAAAGCCCTGGCGGAAATGAGCTCCGGCCAGGTGCTCAAGGTCATGGCCACCGACCCGGGCTCGGTCAAGGATTTCCAGGCCTTTGCCCGCCAGACGGGCAATGAACTTCTCTCCCATGGGGAAAAGGACAAGGTCTTCGAGTTCCTGATCAAGCGCAAGTAAATTCCGGGTCATTTTGGCCGGTTTGATCCTTGCTTTCCCTTGCCTGAATTTGCCTTGTTCGAGGATCGCCTGGCTGCCCCCGGGCAGCCGGCGGCGTGGATATTCACCGCGCCTGTCGCGACCTGGGAAATCCGCACCTCGCGGCAACTGGCGGCGGCCCTCGCGGCCATGGCGGAACAGAACCTCTGGTCGGTCTGGGCCCTCGATCATGAGCTGGGCGACCTGTTTGAGCCCAAAGTTGAGCCCAAAGTTGAGCCCAAAGTTGAGCCCAAAGCCCTGGGAAGCGCCCAGGCGCTCCCTCCGGGGCGGTCGCTCGCCCGTTTCTGGTCCTATGCCGAGGCGCGCGCCCTTAGCCCTCTGGAACTCGATGAGTGGTGGGCGGCGCAGACCGCGAGCCAAGCTGCCGGGGTCGGCGGACTGAGTGTGGGGCTTGATGAGGCGACTTACCGGGCCCGCCTTGCGACCCTTCAGGAGCATATCCGGGCGGGCGACTGCTACCAGGTCAATTTCACTTTTCCCCTGCATTTTCAGGCTTACGGTTCTCCCCTGGATTTGTATCGCCAACTGCGCCAGCGCCAGCCTGTGCGCTATGGCGGCTTCGTCCAGACCGCTTCCGGCACCCTGATTTCCCTCTCCCCGGAGCTGTTCCTCCGCCGCCAGGGGCGGCGTCTGGTGACCCGGCCCATGAAGGGGACGGCGGCCCGGCTTGCCGATCCTGCAGCGGATGCGCAGGCGGCCTCTGCCCTGGCCCGTTCGGAAAAGAACCGGGCAGAGAACCTGATGATCGTCGACCTGCTGCGTAACGACCTCGGCCGCCTGGCCCTTCCCGGCTCTGTCCGGGTCAGCCAGTTGTTTGCCGTGGAAAGTTATCCCACGGTGCACCAGATGGTGTCTCAGGTCGAAGCCGAAGTCTTGTCGCAGGACGATTTTCGCCTCCTGGAGGCCATGTTTCCCTGCGGCTCGATCACCGGAGCCCCCAAGGTGCGGGCCATGCAGCTCATCCGTGAACTGGAAGCCGCGCCGCGGGGCCTCTACACCGGCGCGCTGGGCTGGCGTTCGCCCACCGGGGAGCTGCGCCTCAACGTGGCGATCCGTACCCTGGAGCTCGATGCCGAAGGCAAGGGGCGGATGGGGGTGGGTAGCGGCATCGTGGCGGACTCCCGGGCGGACGAGGAATGGCAGGAGTGCCTGCTGAAAGCCCGCTTTCTCACGGACCTCGACCCGGGGCTGGAGCTGATCGAGACCCTGCGCCTCGAAGTGCGGGCGGGGCGGCCCTGCTTTCCCCGGCTCGCAGGGCATTGCCGGCGCATGGGGGATTCGGCGGCCTGGCTGGGTTTTCCCTGGTCGCACAAGGCGATGCTGGCGACGCTCGCGTCCCGGGCCGAAGGGCTCGCGGACGGGGTCTATCGCCTGCGCCTGGCTTTGAACAAGGCCGGCGTTCTGGATGCGCGTTGTCTGCCGCTCTCCCCCGAGCCGGAAGGAAAGCGGCTGTTGCTGCTGGCAGATGCGCCGGTTGCCTCGCGTGACCCCCTGCGGCGCCACAAGACCACGGCGCGCGGCCTCTATGACCAGGCCCTGGCAAGGGTGGCGGCGCGCCCGGAAGTGTTCGACGTGCTGTTTTTGAACGAGCAGGGCGAGGTGGCCGAAGGGGCGCGCAGTAATGTCTTTGCCCGCCTCGACGGGAAGTGGCTGACGCCGCCTCTGGCCGCGGGCGCTCTTCCGGGCGTGTTCCGGGCCGAGCGGCTGGCGGCGGGGGAGGCCGAGGCGGCGGTGCTGACCCTTACCGATCTGCGCCGGGCGGAGGAAATCCGCTGCGCTAACGCGCTCCGGGGCTGGGTTCCGGTGAGCCTGGTCGAAACGGAATGCTGAGTCGAAACCGCGCTCTGAGTCGAAACGGCGCCTTGATTCGAACGGCGCCTTGATTCGAACGGCGCCTTGATTCGCCGGCTCGAAGCGGCACCTCGAGGAAGAGGCAAAAAAACGGGCTGCGACCTCCCGGAGGCGGCCCGTTCTTCAGGGGCAAGGATCAGCCCAGTTTGGCAAGCTGGGGCTTGAGCTTGTCCAGAGTCGCCAGGGCGGCTTCCAGGCGTTCTTTTTCCTGGGCCACCACGGCGGCGGGGGCGCGCGCGACGAAACTTTCGTTATCGAGCTTGCCCTTGGCCTGGGCCACCTGTTTTTCCAGCTTTTCGATTTCCTTGGCGAGCCGCTCCTGCTCGGCGGCCCTGTCGACTTCCACCACCAGCATCAGCCGGGTTGCGCCGACCACGGCCACGGGGGCGAGGGCATCGGCGGGGATCTCGGCGGCAAAGCTGATGCCGGAGAGCTTGACCAGGGTTTCCAGGATGGGGGCGAATTCCTTGACCTCACCCTCGTCGCCGACCACGATCAGGGGTGGGCGCAGCGAGGGGGAAATGTTCATCTCGCCGCGCAGGTTGCGGCAGGCGGAGACGTAGGCCTTTAGCCGTTCCATCTTTGCTTCCGCCGCTTCGTCCACCTTCTTCGGGTCGGCGACCGGGTAGGGGGCGAGCATGATGGAATCGTGCGTCTTGCGGCCGGCGAGGGGGGCGACGCTCTGCCAGAGCTCTTCGGTGATGAAGGGGATCAGCGGATGCGCCAGGCGGAGCAGGGCTTCCAGGGTGCGCACCAGGGTGCGGCGGGCGCCCCGGGCGGCGCCTTCGTCGGGGCCGGCCATTTCCGCCTTGGCGATTTCGAGGTACCAATCGCAGAACTCGTCCCAGATGAAATGATAGAGGGCCTGGGCGAGCAGGTCGAAGCGGTATTCGGCAAAGTGCTGGGCCAGCTCGGCTTCGAGTTTTTGCAGGCGGCTGACGATCCAGCGGTCGGCAAAGGAGAATGCCAGCGGTCCCTTGCCGCCACAGGCCATGCTGCCTTCGGGCTGGATGCCCAGGTCCTGGCCTTCCACGTTCATGAGCACGAAGCGGGTGGCGTTCCACAGCTTGTTGCAGAAGTTGCGGTAGCCCTCGCAGCGGGCGAGGTCGAACTTGATGTCGCGGCCCGGAGAAGCAAGGCTGGCGAAGGTGAAGCGGAGCGCATCGGTACCGAAGGCGGGAATGCCCTGGGGGAATTCCTTGCGCGTCTTCTTTTCGATCTGGGCCGCCTGCTTGGGATTCATCAGGCCGGTGGTGCGTTTCTTGACCAGTGCCTCGATGTCGATGCCGTCGATGAGGTCGATGGGGTCGAGCACGTTGCCCTTCGACTTCGACATTTTCTGGCCTTCGCCATCCCGGATCAGGCCGTGTACATAGACATGCTTGAAGGGGATCTTGCCGGTGATGTGCTGAGTCATCATCACCATCCGGGCGACCCAGAAGAAGATGATGTCAAAGCCCGTCACCAGCACCGAGGAGGGTAGGTAGAGGTCCAGGGCGGGGTTGGATTTGGCCGGGTATTCCGGCGTCCAATCCAGGGTGGAGAAGGGCCAGAGGGCCGAGGAGTACCAGGTGTCGAGCACGTCCTCATCGCGGCTGAGCGGGCCGGCATAGCCCGCGGCATCGGCCAGGGCGCGGGCTTCTTCGGCATCGTGGGCGACGAAGATCTCGCCGTTTATGCCGTACCAGGCGGGAATCTGATGGCCCCACCAGAGCTGGCGGGAGATGCACCAGTCCTGGATGTTGTTGAGCCACTGATTATAGGTATTGACCCAGTTTTCCGGATAGAAGCGGATCTCGCCGGAGCGCACCACTTCCAGGGCCTTTGCGGTGATGGATTTGCCGTCTGAATTTGGCCCTTGCGCGGGCTTGGTCATGGCGACGAACCACTGGTCGGTGAGCATCGGCTCGATGATCACCCCGGTACGGTCGCCGCGCGGCACCTTGAGCCTATGCTTTTCCACCTTTTCCAGGATGCCCAGGGCTTCCAGGTCGGCCACCACGGCCTTGCGGGCCTCGAAACGGTCCAGGCCCCGGTACTTTTCGGGGGCGTGCTCGTTGATTTTGGCATCCAGGGTCAGGATGCCGAGGAGGGGCAGCTTGTGGCGCTGGCCCACGGCGTAGTCGTTGAAGTCGTGGGCCGGGGTGACTTTCACCACGCCGGTGCCGAAGGCCATGTCCACA
This sequence comes from Azovibrio sp., assembly GCF_049658005.1. Lineage (NCBI taxonomy): Bacteria > Pseudomonadati > Pseudomonadota > Betaproteobacteria > Rhodocyclales > Rhodocyclaceae > Azovibrio > Azovibrio sp. The sequence goes on from NZ_JBASOH010000076.1 coordinate 13,281, forward strand.
TAGGCGTCGGCAATCACCGGAATCTCCCGGTCGGTGAGGGGCAGCTTCACCCTCTTGCCGATCAGGTGCTGGTAGCGCCCATCATCGGGATGGACCATGACCGCGGTATCGCCCAGCATGGTCTCGGGCCGGGTGGTGGCCACGGTGAGCGTCGCGCTGCCGTCCGCCAGGGGATAGCGGATATGCCACATGAAGCCGTCTTCCTCCTCCTGCACCACTTCCAGGTCGGAGACGGCGGTGTGCAGTTCCGGGTCCCAGTTCACCAGGCGCTTGCCGCGATAGATCAGGCCTTCCTTGTAGAGGCGGACGAAGGTTTCGGTGACGGTCTTGCTCAGGCCGGCGTCCATGGTGAAGCGTTCCCGCTTCCAGTCCGGGCTGGTGCCCAGGCGACGCATCTGGCGGGTGATGGTGCCGCCGGAATATTCCTTCCATTCCCACACCTTTTCCAGGAACTTTTCCCGGCCCAGGTCGTGGCGGGAAATGCCTTGGGCTTCGAGCTGGCGCTCCACCACGATCTGGGTGGCGATGCCGGCATGGTCGGTGCCCGGCTGCCACAGGGTGTTGAAACCGCGCATGCGGTGGTAGCGGG
>NZ_JBASOH010000077.1:0-1830 GCF_049658005.1 Azovibrio sp.
AAGGAATCTTCAAGCCATCGTGCAAGCGCTTCACCATGCGCAGGCTCAGGGCGCGTTTGCGGTTCAGCACCTCGGAAACCCGGCCGCTCGAGCCGATATACGGTTCGAGATCCTTCGCTGCCAGCCCCTGCTGCTCCATGCGGAACTTGATCGCTTCGACAGGATCTGCCGGGCCGACCGGGTGATGCTTGTTTTCATAGGCCTCCACCAGCGCCACCAGAACTTCCATCTCATCGGCCTCGGGCGAACCCTCGGGCGCCTGAAAAATGGCTTCCAGACGTGCGAAGGCGGTCCGCTAATCGTCGTCGTTTCGAATCGGCTTATTATTCATTGACGGTCTCCACATCGATCATGTCGTAACGCGCATGCGTGCCGGCGAACTTTACCCAGGCAATCTCCGCCCGGTACTGCATTTCCACCACCAGCCGATACTTGTTGCCGGCGATGTTGAACACCACCCGGTTCTTGCCACAGATGCTGGCATTCCGATACTGCGCCTTGATGTCCTGCGGCGAAGTCCAATCCGCCTCCGTAGCCTCGTCGCACCAGCTTTCCAGCGGGCCTTGTGCATCGGCGCATCCGGGGTGCTTCCAGAACTTTCTCAAAGTGCTTTTGGCAATTACGCGCATGACAGGATCATAACTCCCGAAATGGGAGGATTCAAGCCACCTCAAGAAAAGCCGGTGCTGGCGGGACGGCAGCGTAGACGGCAAAACCTGCAGCCTTGCGAACGACTGGGGTTTCAGATCACTGAATCCTCGGTGGCTTGAGAATCAGGAGGCGGGTTAAATGACCCTGGCCCCTTTCCTTGGCCCTTTCCTTCTTTGGCTCCTTTTGGCCTTAGGCGGCCGGTCGTTTGTGCGAATTTTATGGAGGCTTGATTGCAAGACCCGACCCCTTTTTCTGCTTCCAGGCAATGTGCGCTGCCGCACCGACTCCGTCCGATTTTGCATGGATCATTCAAACCGAGCATTTGAATATATCATCCTCCGCTTTGCGCCTTAGCCAATCGGGATAAGGTTGATATCCACCAGGAGATACTCATGAACAAAGATCAAGTAAAAGGCCGTGTCGAAGAAGCCAAAGGGAAAGCCAAGGAAGTAAGCGGTGTACTATTGGATGACAAGAAAATGGAAATCGAAGGCAATATCCAGAAGAACATCGGTAAAGGCCAATCGGCCTGGGGTGATCTCAAGCATGAGATCGAAAAAAAATAACTGGAACGAACATCGCTGCGGCCAGGCCGACGGCTTGACGCCGTGCGGCCGGTCGCCATGCGGCTATCCATATGGATCAAAGCGTGGATCAAAACGTGAATCTCAGCGCTTGCGATCGGGCATGGCTTTGAACTTCGGCATGGCGGGATGTATCGATATATGGCGCAGCTCATCATTTGAAATTTCGGATTGGAGAAAATCCCATGCTTGAAATCATTGCAGTTATATTGATCGTCGGTTGGGTGTTTGGTCTGGTTTCTTCGTACACCCTGGGCGGGTTTATTCACGTTTTGTTGGTCATCGCACTGGTTCTGATCGTGCTGCGTGTCATTCAAGGCCGGCGGCCGCTCTAAGCCATAGCATCCCACATGAGGATGCCCCGAATTTTCTGCAAGCGGGTTTTTCGTGGGGGCCTTTGAAGTCGTGCGGAGATAGAAAACCTGTCTCGAGAGGGAAAAAAGGGGCGCGGGGCATTCATCAGTCCGCCGCCCGGTCCGCCGCCAGTTCCTGATCCAGTCGATGCAGCCGCTCGGGGGTTCCTACGTCCACCCAGCGGCCCGGGTGCCGCTCGCCGCTCACCCGGCCGGCGTCGGCGGCGGCGCGTAGCAAAGGG
>NZ_JBASOH010000078.1:0-16792 GCF_049658005.1 Azovibrio sp.
TGGTTGCCGGGCCCGAACAGGCCGGCCGCCCGGCCGCCCGCCAGGCAGGCGCCGACCGGCACGCCGGAGCCGAGCCCCTTGGCCAGGGTGGCAATGTCGGGCAGGACCCCAGCGTGCTGATAACCGAACCACTTGCCGGTACGGCCCATGCCGCACTGGACCTCATCGCAGATCATCAGCCACTGGTGCGCATCGCACAGCTCGCGCACGCCCTGCAGATATTCGGCGGGGGCCATGTAGATGCCGCCTTCGCCCTGAATGACCTCGAGCATCACCGCCACCACATTGCCATGGTGCTCGGCCACATTGCGGATCGCGTCCAGATCACCGTAAGGCACGCGCAGGAAACCGGAGACCAGGGGCTCGAAGCCGGCCTGGACCTTGTAGTTGCCGGTCGCCGACAGCGTCGCCATGGTGCGGCCATGGAAAGCCTTTTCCATGACGATCACGGTGGGATTTTCGATCCCTTTTTTGTGGCCGTAAAAACGGGCCAGCTTGATGGCGGCCTCGTTGGCCTCGCAACCGGAGTTGCAGAAGAAGGCCTCGGCCAGCCCGGAACGCTCGGCCAGGACATCGGCGAGCCGCTCCTGCAGCGGGGCCTGGTAGAGGTTGGAAACATGGATGAGGCGGCCGGCCTGCTCCGCCAGGGCAGCCACGAAGGCCGGATGGGCATGGCCCAGGGTATTGACCGCGATGCCGGACAGGGCGTCCAGATAAATCTTGCCGTCAGTATCGGTCAGGTGGCAACCCTTGCCATGCGAGAAGGCCACCGGCTGGCGGCCATAGGTATTCATCAGATGCGACATCGGGAATCGCCTCAAATCAAGAATTTTATTGCCCCGAGAAAACAATAATGGCGGCCAGTGCCGCCTTGCCCCCGGAAGGAGGAGGCGAGTTTAAGACAAAAGACCTGCCTTGTATATGCCTCGCAAGACCGGCCTTTCTGCTAGAATCGGGGCAAAAAACGAGGTATCCCGGCCACACACCACGCCAAGGCGACGAGGAACATGAGCGAACCCGAAAATCACACCTTCATCATTCTCGGCCTTACCAAGGACGGTCGAAAATTCCGCCCCAGCGACTGGCCCGACCGGCTCTGCGGCGTGATGTCCGCCTTCGGCGCCTCCAAGAAAATGAAGTACTCCCCTTATGTGGGTCCGGGTGACTACAACGGCGAGAAGGCGGTTTTCGTCGATGGCCACCTCTACGAGGTGGAACCCATGGCCTACCGCTTCCTGCTCAATTTCGCCCAGGACAACGACCTTCAGATCGTCAGCGGCGTCTGCCCCGTCGAACGCTGATTCCCTGGGCTGCATTCAAGCCTCGATTCAAGCCCCGATTCAATCCCTACTCAAGCCCCGATTCAAGCCTCGATTCAAGCCCCCTCCTGGCTGCGCTTCAACTTCCGGTACAGGGTATTACGGCTGATTCCGAGCCGCCGCGCCGTCGCCGACACATTGCCCCGCTCCTCGACAAGCACCTTTTCGATGGCGGCACGCGACAGGGATTCCAGGCTCTCCCCCTGCTGCTGCACGACTGCCGCCGGCTGGCGTTGCAACTCTTCCACCAGATCGTCCGGCAAGTGGGCCCAGCCGATCCGCGTCTCGCCCGCCTCGAGCAAGGCCACCGCCGTGCGTAAGCCGTTGAATAGCTGACGCAGATTGCCCGGCCAGGCGTAGCTTGCAAAAGCCTCCCGCACCTCGCCGGCCAGGGCCAGAGGCTGCCCGGGCGCCAGTTGCGCGAGCATCTGGCGCACCAAAGCGGCCAAATCGCTGCGCTCCCGCAAGGCCGGCAGATTCAAGGCAAGGCCGTTGATCCGGTAATAGAGGTCGGCCCGAAAACGGCCGGCATCGACCTCTTCCTTGAGGCGCCGGTGGGTAGCGCAGATCAGGGCGAAATCCACGGCAACCGGCTGGCCCTCGCCCAGCGGCGTCACCTGGCGTTCCTGCAGCACCCGCAGCAGGCGGGTCTGCAGGCTCAAGGGCATGTCGCCGATCTCGTCGAGGAACAAGGTGCCGCCATGGGCTTCCCGCAGGCGTCCCAGGCTGCCATTTTTACGGGCGCCGGTGAAGGTGCCGGGGGTGTAGCCGAACAGTTCGGATTCGATCAAGCTCTCCGGCAGGGCGGCGCAGTTGAGCGCGACGAAAGGCTTGTCACGCCGGGCGCTGGAGGCGTGCATGGCCTGGGCAAACAGTTCCTTGCCGACCCCGGATTCCCCCTGCAGCACCAGGGGAATGGGCTTGTCGAGCAGCCGCCGGGCGCGGGCGATGGCCGCTCCCAGCCGGGCATCGCCGGTCTCCAGCTCGGCCAGGGCATCGGCACCCACCCGGGCAGCTTCGGGCCGGGGGCCGTCCGGCCGCGCGCTCGGCGCCCGCTCCCCCTGGATCTGCACATAGACTTCCTCCCCTTGCCGCAGCCGCAGCCGCAGGGCCTGGCCCGGATGGCGACGGCCCCAGGCGAGGAATTCGCCGAAAGGGATCATGAAAATACGCGCCAGGGAGACCGCCCCGAGGTCGGCAAAGCCGAGCCCGAGCATCGCCAGGGCAGCGCGATTGGCGCCGATCAGCCGGCCCTCCTCGGCCACCGCCAGGATGCCTTCGGCCACGCTGCCGATGCCCTCGGCCTGCGGATGCAGACGCAGGAGGAGCCCCTGCCCGTGCCGGGCGAGGAGGAGCCGGTTCTCGATCATCTGCGCGGCGGTGCGAACGAGGGCGCGGGTGTGGGGATGGTAAGCGCGCTGGTCGCAGGAAATGTCGAGCGCCCCCAGCACCTGGCCCGCCGGATCACAGATGGGGGCGGCGGTGCAGGCCAGAAAAGCGTTCCGTTCGAGGAAATGTTCGGCGCCGCGGATTTCCACCGGCCCTCCTTCGACCAGGGCGGTGCCGATGGCGTTGGTGCCCCGGTGCTGCTCGTGCCAGGAAGCGCCGGGGGCGAGGGCGACCCGCTCGGCCTTGGCAAGGAAGTCCGGGTCGCCAAGCGCCTGCAGCAGCAGGCCGCTACGGTCGGCCAGGATCACCATGCTGTGGGAGTCGCGCACCTGGGCGAACAGGTGTTCCAGCACCGGCCGGGCATGGGCGAGAAACTCCCGATGCGCGGCAAGGCTCTGCCGCAGGGCCGGCCCGGCCAGGCGGGGCGCTTCCTCGCAGCGGCCCACGGGAGAGACGCCGGCGCTGCGGCTGCGTTGCCAGGACTGAGCCAGGCGGTCGCTGATCAGCCCCCGGGGCAATTCGGACTGATCCAGGAAGATGCGCCGGGCCTGGCGCAGCAGGGCTTCCCGGGAAGGGCTCTGGGCACTCATGTCTCCTCCTCTTCTGGCCCGCCTCTGACGGGCAGGCTGCTGGGGTGTGGAAGCCGAGTATAGGCGGGTAGGCGGGCCGGCGGCAAATTCAATGGCCACCCCCTTGATTCATCGAAACCTGTTCCATTTCGTGACAGGCGGTGACAGCTTTGCATCGCACCGGCACAAAAGCCGCTTTCGATGCGGCTTGGCAGCCCAGCCGTCGCGCCAGCATCAAACATTGAGGAATCAATTATCTGAGCCTGGAACGCGGCATCTGGCACGGATCTTGATGGCAGATTGGACGGGGCCGGACGGCCCTCTGCCAATAACCCACCATCGAGGAGACGACATGATCTACACCCTGCCCGGCACGAGTGGCGCCAAACATCAATATCGGACCCGGTACGACAACTTCATCGGCGGCAAGTGGGTCGCCCCGGTGCGCGGCGAGTACTTCGACGTCATCACCCCCATCACCGGCAAGCCTTACACCCAGGCCGCCCGTTCCGGTGCCGAAGACATCGAACTCGCCCTGGATGCCGCCCATGCCGCCGCCGAACAGTGGGGCAAGACCGCCCCCGCGGCGCGCGCCGACCTCCTCTTGAAGATCGCCGACCGCATCGAAGCCAACCTGGAAAAGCTGGCCTATGTGGAAACCGTGGATAACGGCAAGGCCATCCGCGAAACCCTGAACGCCGACATTCCCCTTGCGGCCGACCACTTTCGCTACTTCGCCGGCTGTCTGCGCGCCCAGGAAGGCAGCCTCTCCGAGATCGACGGGGAACTGGTGGCCTATCACTTCCATGAGCCCCTGGGCGTCGTCGGCCAGATCATTCCCTGGAACTTCCCCATCCTGATGGCCACCTGGAAGCTCGCCCCCGCCCTCGCCGCCGGTAACTGCGTGGTTTTGAAGCCGGCCGAATCCACTCCCATCAGCATCCTGGTGCTCACCGAGCTGATCGCCGATCTGCTGCCGCCGGGCGTCCTCAACATCGTCAATGGCTACGGCCGGGAGGCCGGGATGCCGCTCGCCAACAGCCGCCGCATCGCCAAGATCGCCTTTACCGGCTCCACCGCCACCGGCCGGCTGATCGCCCAGGCCGCGGCCCAGAACCTGATTCCCTCGACCCTGGAACTAGGCGGCAAGTCTCCCAACATCTTCTTTGAAGACGTGATGGCGGCCGATGACGATTTCCTCGACAAGGCGATCGAAGGGCTCGTCCTGTTCGCTTTCAATCAGGGCGAAGTGTGTACCTGCCCGTCGCGCGCCCTGATCCAGGAATCCATCTACGACGAGTTCATGGAGCGGGTGCTGCCCCGGGTCAAGGCCATCAAGCTGGGCAATCCCCTCGACACCGGGACCATGATGGGGGCCCAAGCTTCCCAGATACAGCTGGACAAGATCCTCTCCTACCTCGACATCGGCCGCCAGGAAGGAGCCGAGTGCCTGATCGGCGGGGCTCGCGCCGTTCTCGAAGGCGAGCTGGCCGAGGGCTACTACATCCAGCCCACCTTGTTCAAGGGACACAACAAGATGCGCATCTTCCAGGAAGAAATCTTCGGGCCGGTGCTGGCCGTGACCACCTTCAAGACCGAAGCCGAGGCCCTGGAAATCGCCAATGACACCCCCTATGGCCTGGGCGCCGGAGTCTGGAGCCGCAACGGCAACATCGCCTACCGCATGGGCCGCGGCATCAAGGCCGGTCGGGTGTGGACCAACTGCTACCATGCCTATCCGGCCCACGCCGCCTTCGGCGGCTACAAGGAATCCGGCATCGGCCGCGAAACCCACAAGATCATCCTCGAGCACTACCAGCAGATCAAGAACCTGCTGGTGAGCTACAGCCCCAAGGCTCTGGGCCTTTTTTGAGGCTTTTCGAGTTTCATCTTCTCTCTGCGTGTCTTGTAGGGCGGGTGGGCTGTGGTCCACCCCTTTTTTTCAAGGAGGAGACATCATGCCCGAACGCATCCTCGCCACCCCTGCCGCCCTCGCCCTGGTGGAGCAACTGAAGGCCCGCCACGGCCCTTTGCTGTTCTACCAGTCCGGCGGTTGCTGCGAAGGCAGCGCCCCCCTTTGCCTGCGCGCCGGGGAATTGCAGATCGGCCCGAATGACATCCTGCTCGGCCACATCGCCGGCGTTCCCTTCTACACCAGCGCCACCGAATTCAACCTCCTGCGCTCTAGCGAGCTGACCCTGGACGTGGTCCGGGGCCGGGGCGACAGCTTTTCCCTCGAAGCCGCGGAGGGTGACTGTTTCATCGTGCATTCGCGCCGCTTCAGCGACGCCGAATTGCTCGCCCTGGAACAGGCGGGCTAAAACCGGGGCGCCGGGGGGCGGATCGATCAGAACGGGACCGGCGACTCGAGTTCGAGCCAGACGCCGGTAGCGGGATGGACGAAGGCCAGCCGGCAGGCATGCAGCAGCAGCCGGGGCGAGGCGGCATGGCCGGCGGGGCTGGCATAGAGCTCGTCGCCCAGAATCGGATGGCCGATCGCCTGCATATGCACCCGCAACTGGTGCGAGCGCCCGGTATGCGGCAGCAGCCGCACCCGGCTCCGCTGTCCGCCTTCCCGGCCCAGGCAGCGAAATTCGGTGAAGGAGGGCTTGCCATGGGTAAAGCACACCCTCTGCCGTGGCCGCCTCGGCCAGTCGCAGATGAGCGGCAGCTCGACGAAGCCTGCATCCGCCTCCAGGCGGCCTTCGAGCACCGCTTCGTAGGCCTTGTCGATCCGGCGCTGCTCGAACAGCCGGCCAAGGGCGGCCTGCATCGCCTTGCTCCGGGCCATCAGCATCAGGCCCGAGGTCGCCATGTCGAGACGATGCACCGTCAGGGCCTCGGGAAACCCGGCCTGGACCCGGGCGCTCAGGCAGTCCTGCTTGTCCGCGCCGCGGCCGGGCACCGACAAAAGCCCGGCGGGTTTGTCGAGCACGAGTAGATGCTCGTCGGCATGAAGAATGGCAAGCGTCATGGCAGCAGGGGGGCAGCAGGGAGGCAACAGGGCGCAAAGGCTGGCATTGTACGCCGCCGGCGGTGGGCCATGATTGCACCAAAACCCCAACTCCCCTAGGCTTACCCACCCCAATTTATATCCACCCCAATCACTCCTGGAGAACCTCATGCTCAGTCGACGCCCCCTTGGCAATTCCAACCTCACCGTCCCCAGCCTCTGCCTGGGCACCATGACCTTCGGCCAGCAGACCCCGGCAGCCGATGCCCACGCCCAACTCGATCTGGCGCTGGACCAGGGCATCAATTTCATCGACGCGGCCGAGATGTACCCGGTGCCCGCCCAGGCCGCAAGCTACGGCGCCACGGAAACCATCATTGGCGACTGGCTGGTCCGCCAGCCCCGGGACAAGATCATCCTCGCCACCAAGGTCGCCGGTCCCGCCCGAGCCATGGACTGGATTCGCGGTGGCCCCCCGGCCATGGACCGGGCCAACATCCGCGCCGCCATCGCCGGGTCGCTAAAGCGCCTGCGCACCGACTATATCGACCTGTATCAACTGCACTGGCCCGAGCGCAATCAGCCTATGTTCGGCCAATGGCAGTTCGACCCGAAAGCGGAGCGGGAATGCACCCCTTTGCTCGAACAACTGCAAACCCTGGCGGAACTGGTGCAGGAGGGCAAGGTGCGCGCCATCGGCGTTTCCAACGAGCACCCCTGGGGCATCATGGAATTCCTGCGCCTGGGCCGGGAGCACGGCCTGCCCCTGGTGGCCTCCGTCCAGAATGCCTACAGCCTGCTCAACCGCAAATTCGAATATGGTCTCGACGAAGTCTGCTGGCGCGAAAACGTGGGCCTCTTGGCCTACTCGGTGCTGGGCTTTGGCCACCTGACCGGCAAGTACCTGGATAACCCCGCGGCTCCCGGCCGCATCAACCTGTTCCCCCAGTTCGGCCAGCGCTACGACAAGCCCGGCGTCCCCCCGGCCGTGCGCGCCTACGCCGAACTGGCCCGCGCCCACGGCCTGACGCCCACCCAGCTGGCCCTGGCCTTCGTCACCTCGCGGCCCTTTGTCACCAGCGCCATCATCGGCGCCTCCAGCCTGGCACAGTTGCGCGAAAACCTGGAGGCCTGCGCCCAGCCCCTGAGCCCGGAACTGGCGGTGGAAATCGACCGCATCCACCTCCTGCACAGCAACCCGGCCCCCTGATTCCTTATAACCATTTGAACTATGCCAATCATAAACAATTCTTAAAACATTATTTAGCGGCCGGTAAAATGCGCTCCATCCCATTCACGTCAGACTGATTTTTCATGACCGCACCCCTGACTCAACACACCCTTTCCCATCTGGACTGGCTCGAAGCCGAAGCCATCCACATCATGCGGGAAGTGGCCGGCCAGTGCGCCAACCCGGTGCTGCTCTTTTCCGGCGGCAAGGATTCCATCTGCCTCTTGCGCCTCGCCGAAAAGGCCTTTCGCCCCGGCAGGTTCCCCTTTCCCCTGCTGCACATCGACACCGGCCACAACTACCGCGAGGTGATCGAGTTCCGGGACCGGCGCGCCGCCGAGCTGGGCGAACGGCTGATCGTCCGCTCGGTGGAGGATTCCATGGCGCGCGGCACGGTGGTCTTGAAACACCCGGGCGAATCGCGTAACAAGCATCAGTCGGTGACGCTGCTTGAAGCCATCGAGGAGTTCGGCTTCGACTGCTGCATCGGCGGCGCCCGCCGCGACGAGGAAAAGGCCCGGGCCAAAGAGCGCATCATGAGTTTTCGCGACGAGTTCGGCCAATGGGACCCGAAGAACCAGCGCCCGGAACTCTGGAACCTCTACAACGCCCGGGTCCACAAGGGCGAGAACATCCGTGCCTTCCCGATCTCGAACTGGACGGAAATGGACGTGTGGCAGTACATCGAGCGGGAACACCTGGAGCTGCCCAGCCTCTACTTCGCCCACGCGCGGCCCGTGGTGCTGCGCCAGGGCGCCCTCGTGCCGGTCGATGTGCCGCTGGTGACGGGCGAACTCACCAACCGGCCCAAGGCCGGTGAAGAAATCCTCGAGAAGCGGGTGCGCTTTCGCACCGTGGGCGACATTTCCTGCACCGCCCCGGTCGAGTCGGATGCCGACACGGTGGAAAAGATCGTCCTGGAAACCGCCACCACCCCCCTCACCGAACGCGGCGCCACGCGGCTGGACGACCAGACCAGCGAAGCCTCCATGGAACAACGCAAGAAAGAGGGTTATTTCTGATGTCCGCCCCCGAAAAAATCGAAGCCCCGGTCCAGGTGGAAGACCACGGCCTGCTGCGCTTTCTCACCTGTGGCAGCGTCGATGACGGCAAGAGCACCCTGATCGGCCGCCTGCTGTTTGACACCAAGGCCATCCTCGCCGACACCCTGCAGGCCATCGAACGCACCTCGCAAAAGCGCGGCACCGGCGCCATCGACCTGTCGCTCCTCACCGACGGCCTCCAGGCCGAGCGGGAACAGGGCATCACCATCGATGTGGCCTACCGCTATTTTTCCACCGGAACGCGCAAGTACATCATCGCCGACGCCCCGGGCCACGAGCAGTACACCCGCAACATGGTCACCGCCGCCTCCACCGCCAACCTGGCGATCATCCTGGTCGATGCCAGAAAAGGCGTGCTCACCCAGACCCGGCGCCACTCCACCCTGGCCCACCTGGTCGGCATTCCCCACCTCCTGGTCGCCATCAACAAGATGGACCTGGTGGATTACTCAGAGCAAACCTTTGCAAAGATCAAGGCCGATTATCTCGAATTCGCCGCCCGCCAGGGCATCGCCGACGTGCGCTTCATTCCCCTCTCCGCCCTCAACGGCGACATGGTGGTGGAGCGCGGCGAGCGGCTGAACTGGTACGGCGGCCCCACCCTGATCGAGATTCTCGAAACCACCCCCGCCGCCCACACGGAACACGCGGAACCCTTCCGCTTTCCGGTGCAATACGTCTGCCGCCCCCAGGATTCCGCCAACCCGGAGCTGCACGACTACCGTGGCTTCATGGGCCAGGTGGAATCCGGCAGCATCCAGGTGGGCGACGCCGTCACCGTGCTGCCCTCGGGCCGCCGCACCACGGTGAAGGCCGTGCACCTGGGCGGGGTGGACATCGGCCGGGCCATCACCGAACAATCCGTGACCCTGCTCCTCAGCGACGAGATCGACATCTCCCGCGGCGACATGATCGTCAAGCGCGCGGAAGCCCCCACCCCGGTCAAGGAGATCCGCGCCACCGTCTGCTGGCTTTCCGAGACCCCCATGGACCGGGCCCGCACCTACCTGATCCGCCACACCACCCGGGAAGTCAAGGCCAGGCTCGCCGCCATCGCCCACCGGCTGGATGTGAATACCCAGGAAAAAATGCCCGCCGAGCAGCTCGCCATGAACGACATCGCCCAGGTGGAATTGAAACTCGCCCAGCCTATCTTTGCCGACCCCTACACGGTCAACCGCAGCACCGGCGCCTTCATCCTCATCGATGAAAGCAACAACAATACCGTGGGCGCAGGAATGATTCTGTAAGCCCTCCCCCCCAACGCAACGCCTCCCGATGTGGAGGCGTTTTGCATTTGCCCTGGCGAAAACCAGGACGCACGTTCCATGAGCGGATAGGGCTGGAAAAGCCGGGCCGGGGGCAATTGCTGCGATGGAGGCGTATCTGCCGGCTGTGCCCGGGGCGGCGCAGCCTAGCTCCGAAAGCCCGGGCCTATTCCCGTACCGGCCGCTTGGCCAGTTTGCGCTGCAGGGTGCGGCGGTGCATCTTCAGGGCCCGGGCGGTGGCGGAAATGTTGCCCTGGTGCTGGTTCAGGACCTTCTGGATGTGTTCCCACTCCAGCCGTTCCACCGAAGGGGGATGGGCGGCCACGGGGATGTCCGCATCGCCGCTCGTGCGGCCCAGGGCGGCGATGATTTCGTCCGGGTCGGCGGGTTTGGTGAGGTAGTGGGTGGCGCCGAGCTTGATCGCTTCCACCGCAGTGGCGATGCTGGCGTAACCGGTGAGCATGACGATGCGGGTCCGGGGATCAAGGGCGTGCAGGGCTTCGATCAGCCCCAGGCCCGATGCGTCGCCCAGGCGCAGGTCCACCACGGCATACCCCGGGGAAAACTGGCGCGCCAGGGGCAGGGCCGCTGCCGGGCAGTCGGCGGCCTGGACCTGGAAGCCCCGGCGCTCCAGGGCCCGGGCCAGGACGACGCGGAAGATTTCATCGTCGTCTACCAGCAGCAGGCGGGGAGCTTCCAGGGCGATTCCGGCAGTGCTCATGCGGCGATCCGGGTAAGGGGCCGGGCCAGCATCGCTGCGGGGTGCGCATCGCTCCGGGGGCTTGCGCCGGCCTGGGTCTGGTTCGATGCGGCCAGGTTTTCCAGCGGCAGACAGATCCGGATGCAGCTGCCGCGGGGTTGCCGCTTGCTGATTTCCACGGTGCCGCCCAGGTGTTCGATGGTGGCATTGGTGAGAAAGAAGCCTATGCCCAGGCCCTCGCCCTTTTCCTGGCGGATGAAGTCCCGGCCCAGGAGGCTGGCGAGGTGGCTGTCGATGCCGCGGCCTGCGTCCAGGATGCGGATTTCCAGCTGGTTGCGGTCCCAGTCGAGCTGCAGGCGGAGGCTTTCGGGGCTGGCATTGGCGCCGTTGTCGAGCAGGTTCTGCAGGGCCTGGTCCAGGCTGCGGTCCGCCGCGATCAAGGGCGGGGGTTCATCGTTTCCGATTTCCAGGGCCTGCAGGCGCACTTCCGGGCGCAGCAGCCGCCATTCATTCATCAACCCGCGGACCCACTGGTCGGCGCCCAGGGGCGGGCGGGTTTCCCCGGCGGCCACCATGTCGGCGAGGATGCCCTTGCAGCGCTGCAATTGCTGGCGCAGCAGGCGTAGCTGATCCCGGTTTTCCCCAGGGGGCAGATCCTGCTCCAGTTCGCTCACCAGTACCGCCATGGTCGATAGCGGGGTGCCAAGCTTGTGGGCGGCGCCGGCCGCCTGCAGGCCCAGGGCCAAAACCTTTTCCTGGCGCAGGGATTTTTCCCGGGTCTGTTGCAGCAGCCGTTCTTGTTGCCGCAGGGCCATGGCCTGGCGGCTCAGGAAGACGATGATGATCAGGCTGCTGAGGATGTAATTGAGCCACATGCCGGCGATGTGCAGGGCAAAGCCGTCGCCCTGGCCGGCGTGCGCGCCGCCCACACCGCAGGTTTCCGCCAGCAGCTGGTCCAGGGTCTTGAGACTGCCTTCCGGCGGCGGCAGGGGCTGGTTGAAGAACAAGAGCAGGCTGTAGGCGGCCAGGGAGAGGCCGGCCAGGTACCAGCCGAAGCGCCGGGGCAGCACCACGGCGGCGATGGTCATGGGCAACAGCAAGAGGGAGGCAAAGGGGTTGCTGGAGCCGCCGGCGAAGTAGAGCAGCCAGGCCAGGGTGCCCACGTCGAAGCAGAGCTGGGCAAACAGCTCCTGGTCGCTGACGGTGCCGACGTGGCGCAGGCGCCAGGCGGTGGCCAGGTTGATCAGGAAGAGGAAGGCGATGCCGGCCAGCATGGGCGCCAGCGGCAGAGGCATCTTCCAGCCCACGCTGATCAAGGCGATCAGGGAAATCTGGGTCGCCAGGGTGACCCAGCGCAGGGTGAGCAGGCGCTCCAGGGCGCTGACGGGGTGGGGGGTGCTGGTGAGCATGGGCGAATTTTATCCGGCGGTTGGGGCTTTGTTCCCGGGCGCGACAATCCGTCGCAAGGGGCCCAGGCCCCGCCCTGAGCGGACTCGTGCGGGCGTGACAATTTACCGCATCAATTTTTCCCGGGGGGGCCGCTAGACTGCGCCCGTCCGTTTGCTGATCCCGAATGGACGGCGCGTTCCGTACCCTCCCAGGCGGGGCGCGCCTTATTACTCTCGTGGGGAGATCCGGCAGGGCTGGTTTTGCCAGCCCTGCCGCCATCGAGTCGGAGGTCCGCCATGAAGGCAATCCTGCCGGGTGCAGGTCCGGTACCCGGCCGCCGGACATCGAGCCGTCCGGTTCAGGGATATTTGTGCACCCGGTTTGCCGCCCTGTTTGCCCCCCCTATTTGCCCCTTCTGCATCTGGCGGGGCAGAGCCGGCATCCGGATCACGTTTTTCCGCCTGTCCCGGGAATCATCCCGGGCGGCGGCCAACCTGGCATGGCGTTGGGGTAACCAGACAACGCCGCGTCCAGCCTGCAAAACCACAATGGAGTCACCATGATCAGTGAAACCGTCGTCGATCTTTCCCGCCTGCAGTTCGCTGCCACGGCTTTCTATCACTTCCTGTTCGTGCCCCTGACCCTGGGGCTGTCCTTCCTGCTGGCCATCATGGAAACCGTGTATGTGATGACCGGCAAGGAAATCTACCGCGACATGGTCAAGTTCTGGGGCAAGTTGTTCGGCATCAACTTCGCCCTCGGCGTTACCACCGGCATCACCATGGAGTTCCAGTTCGGCACCAACTGGGCCTACTACTCCCACTATGTCGGCGACATCTTCGGCGCACCGCTGGCGATCGAGGGCCTGATGGCGTTCTTCCTCGAATCGACCTTCATCGGCCTGTTCTTCTTCGGCTGGGACAAGCTTTCCAGGCGCCAGCATCTGCTCGTCACCTACCTCACCGCCATCGGCTCCAATCTCTCGGCGGTGTGGATCCTGATTGCCAACGGCTGGATGCAGAACCCGGTGGGCTCCGAATTCAGCTACGTCACCATGCGCATGGAGATGACCTCGTTCCGGGATCTGGTGTTCAACCCGGCGGCCCAGGCCAAGTTCGTGCACACGGTCTCGGCGGGCTATGTGACCGGCGCCATCTTCGTGCTGGGCATCAGCTCCTGGTATCTGCTCAAGGGCCGGCACATCGAATTCGCCAAGCGCTCCTTCCGCATCGCCGCCGCCTTCGGCTTTGCTTCCGCCTTGTCGGTGATCGTGCTCGGCGACGAATCGGGCTATGCCGTGACCGAACACCAGCAGACCAAGCTCGCCGCCATGGAAGGCATGTGGAAGACCGAAGAGGCGCCGGCCTCCTTCACCCTGTTCGCGATTCCCGACGACGCCCGGCGCGCCAATAGCGCCGAGATCAAGATTCCCTACGCCCTCGGCCTGATCGCCACCCGCTCCACCGACAAGGTGGTGCCCGGCATCGACCGGCTGGAAGCCAGGGCGGCAGAGCGGATCCGGCAGGGCATGGAAGCGGTGCAACTGCTGGAACTCATGCGCGCCGGCAAGGCCGGGGAGGACCAGAAGATCCGCTTCGAGCAGGTCAAGGATGACCTGGGCTACGGCCTATTGCTGAAGAAATACACCAAGGACGTTTCCCAGGCGACGCCGGACATGATCGCCCAGGCAGCGCGGGATTCCATCCCGCCCGTGGCGCCCCTGTTCTGGACCTTCCGGCTCATGGTGCTGCTGGGCTTCTCCTTCGCCGCGTTATTGGCCCTCTCCTTCTGGTACTCGGCCAAGAACACCTTCCAGGAAAAGCGCTGGCTGCTGCGCTGGGCCGTGTGCTTCATCCCCCTGCCCTGGATCGCCTCGGAAATGGGCTGGTTCGTCGCGGAGTTCGGCCGCCAGCCCTGGACCATCTACGGCGTCCTGCCGACGCAGCTTTCCACCTCGGCCCTCTTTGCCGGCAGCCTCTACGGCTCCCTGGCCGGCTTCCTGTTCTTCTACACCGGCCTGCTGGCGGTGGAGATGTACCTGATGTTCAAGTACGCCCGTCTCGGCCCCGCCAGTCTCGGCACCGGCCGCTACGAAGGCGAAGCCAGCTTCCAACCCGCCCATTGAGGAAATCGCCATGCTCGATTACGAAACCCTGAAACTCATCTGGTGGCTGCTGATCGGCGTCATGCTGCTCGGCTTTGCCGTCATGGACGGCCACGACATGGGCGTCGGTGTGCTCCTGCCCTTCGTCGGCAAGAACGACATGGAGCGCCGGATCATCATCAATACCGTCGGCCCGCACTGGGACGGCAACCAGGTCTGGTTCATCACCGCCGGCGGCGCCATCTTCGCCGCCTGGCCCCTGGCCTACGCCGCCGCCTTCTCCGGCTTCTACTGGGCCATGCTGGCAGTGCTCTGGGCGCTCTTTTTCCGGCCCGTGGGCTTCGACTACCGCTCCAAGGTGAATAACCCCACCTGGCGCAGCGCCTGGGACTGGGGCCTGTTCATCGGCGGCGCGGTGCCGCCCCTGATCTTCGGCGTCGCCTTCGGCAACCTGCTCCAGGGCGTGCCGTTCCACTTCGAGGACAACCTGATGCCGGTCTACACCGGCAGCTTCTGGGGCCTCCTCAATCCCTTCGCCCTGCTGGCCGGGGGGGTGAGTCTTGCCATGCTCACCTTCCACGGCGCCAACTACCTGATGATCCGCACCGAGGGCGAGATCCAGGAACGGGCCCGCAAGGCCGCCCTGATCTTCGGCAGCGTGATGCTGCTGGCCTTTGCCCTGGCCGGAGTGTGGGTGAGCCTGGGGATCAAGGGTTATGTGATCACCTCCGTCGTCGATCCCGGCGCCCTGCCCAACCCCCTCGACAAGACGGTCGCCATCGAGGCCGGCGCCTGGCTCGGCAACTTCGCCCGGCAGCCGCTGCTCTGGGCCGTGCCCGGCGCGGCCTTTGTCGGCGGTCTGGCGGCACTGCTCTTTGCCTGGACCAGGAAGCCGGTCCTCGCCTTCATCGGCAGCGCCGTGGCGGAGCTGGGCATCATCGGCACCGCCGGCGTCGCCCTGTTCCCCTTCATCATGCCCTCGTCAAGCGACCCCCGCTCCAGCCTCACGGTCTGGGACAGCGCCGCCAGCCAGATGGGCTTGAGCGTGATGTTCTGGGCCGCGCTGATCTTCACGCCCATCGTCATCGCCTACACCAGTTGGGCCTACAAGATGATGGCCGGCAAGATCACCGCCGCCTACATCGAAGCCAACGACCGTTCCGCTTACTGACAACAAAGGAGATTCACATGTGGTATTTCACCTGGATGCTGGGACTGGCGATGGCCGTGCTGCTCGCCGTCGTCAATGCCATGTGGTTCGAGGCCCAGGAGGGCCGCAACCGCGACGAGACTTGACCCTCCCCTGGCCCCGGTTCTGCCGGGGTCAGGCCGGAGCCGCAGCCGACAGGCCAGGCCTTTGCGGCTGCGGCTCCGGCGCCAACGTCATAGCATCATCCTTTCACCGACCCTGCTGGATGCGACCCTGAAAACACGAGAGCAAGCACTGGAACGCCCCGGGGAGCTCGCCGCTGAATCCCGGGCCCTCCTCTGGCTGACGGCCTCCGGCAGGAGCGCCAGAGCCCTGGGGTTTGGCGCCGTCCTGTGCGGCACCGCCCAGGCCCTGGCCACCCTTTTCCTGATGTATGAGCTGGCCCGGGTGCTGCACGCCCTGGTGCTGGAACATTCCCTGGCCGGCGTGCCGCCCGGCGCCTGCTGGCGGATTCCCCTTTGGGTAGTGCTGCGCGCCCTGCTCGGCCTCGTCCGGGACGAATTCGGCCTGCGCGCCGGACGCTCGGCCCGCCTCAGCCTGCGTCAGGAGCTCCTGGAGGCGATCCGGCGCGGCGGCCCCCTCTGGAGCGCCCGCCTTCCGGGCGGCGCCCTGAGCAGCGTACTGAGCGATCAGGTGGAAGCGGTGGATGGCTATTTCGCCCACTACCGCCCCCAGCAGATGCTGGCCGCCATCGTGCCCCTGCTGATCCTTGCCGCCGTGCTGCCCTATAGCTGGATGGCCGCCCTGATCCTGCTGGGCACGGCGCCCCTGGTGCCGGTGTTCATGATCCTGGTGGGCTGGCGCACCCGGGCCGAGCAATCCCGGCAGATGCTCGCCATGCAGCGCCTGGGGGGCACCTTCCTGGACCTGCTGCGGGGCCTGCCCACCCTGCGCCTGTTCGATGCCCGGCAGCGCAGCCTGGAGGAGCTCTCCGCCCTGGGAGAAAGCTTTTGCGAGCGGACCATGAAGGTCCTGCGCCTGGCTTTCCTGAACGGGGCGGTGCTGGAATTCTTCACCTCCATCTCCATTGCCCTGAGTGCCGTGTTCCTCGGCTTCAGCCTGCTGGGCTACCTGAAATTCGGCTTTTACGGCGCCGGCCCGAAGCTGGAGTCGGCCCTGTTCATCCTCCTGCTCGCCCCCGAGTTCTACCAGCCTCTGCGGCAGCTGGGCAGCCATTACCACGCCCGGGCCGAGGCCCTGGCGGCGGCCATGAACATCCGCCAGGTGCTGGCCACCCTGCCCGAGGGAGCCGGCGGCCAAAGCGGGGCCAGCCCCGGGGGCAGCGGCCCGGCGGCCCTGGAATTTGCCGGCGTGCATCTGGCCTACCGGGCCGGAGAGCCGGTGCTGACCGATTGCAGCCTGGCCCTGGCGCCGGGGGAGTGCGTGGCGGTCCTGGGCCCCAGCGGCGCCGGCAAGAGCAGCCTGCTGCGTCTGGCAGCCGGCATCGCCCTGCCCGGCGCAGGGGAGCTGCGGGTGGACGGGGTTCCCCTGGCGGAACTCGACCTGCAGGCCTGGCGCGAGCAGATCGGCTGGATGGATCAGCACCCGCCGCTTCTGGCCGCCAGCCTGGCCAGCAACCTGCAGGCCGCCTGTGCC
>NZ_JBASOH010000079.1:0-5049 GCF_049658005.1 Azovibrio sp.
GGCCATGCCCGGCGGCTCCGCCGGTGCTGCCGGTGCTGCCGGTGCTGCCGGTGCTGCCGGGCGTGGCAGCCAGTGCAGCAGCACCGTAAACAGCTGCTCAGGGTCCACCGGTTTTGCAATATGGTCGTTCATCCCGGCCGCCAGGCAGGCGGCACGATCTTCCTCGAAGGCATTGGCGGTCATGGCCAGAATCGGGACGGCCGTGCGATCCGGCAGATGCCGGATTGCCCGGGTCGCTTCCAGGCCATCCATGTGCGGCATCTGCACATCCATCAGGATCAGGTCATAGGGATGGGCGGCGGCCTTGTCCAGCGCCTCGCGACCGTCATTGGCCACGTCCACCTCGAGCCCCACCTCCTTTAGCAGCGCCAGCGCCACCTCCTGATTGATCGGATTGTCTTCTGCCAGCAGCAAGCGCCGGCCGCGCAAGGGGGCAGGATCGAGTTCGGGCGCCTGAGGGCGGGGGGCAATCCGATGCACCCCCTCGCCTGGCTTGTCCGCACAGACATCGACGAGGGTGTCGTGCAGCATGGAAGGGGTCACCGGCTTGTTGAGCTGGCGGATGATGCCCGCTTCCTGCAGCAATCCGGGCGCCCAGTTGCGGCTGTTGCCGGTGACCAGGATGATCCTGGGCGGCGGTTCCTGGCCCAGCATCCTGATGCGACGGCTGGTTTCGATGCCGTCCATACCGGGCATGGCCCAGTCCATCAGGATCAGATCAAAGGGCTTGCCCTCCGCCATTGCCGCTTTAACGCTGGCCAGGGCGGCTTCGCCCGAGTCGACGCTCCGGGCCTGCACGGCAAAGCTCTGCAGCATGTCCGTCAGCGCCTCCCGGGCATCCGCGACATCATCGACCACCAGGGCCCGCATGTTTTTGGGCAAGGCCTGGAGCTGCCGATGCACTTCGCCCGGATTGGCCGCCATCGGCAACTCCAGTTCGCACCAGAAGGTGCTGCCCTGCCCAAGGTGGCTCTCAACCCCGACCTGCCCCCCCATCAATTCCACCAGACGTTTGCTGATGGCCAGGCCCAGGCCGGTACCGCCAAACTTGCGCGTCGTCGAGACATCTGCCTGTTCAAAGGGTTGAAACAGCCGCTCCCGCTGCTCCTCACTGAGGCCAATGCCGGTATCGCTGACCTCGAAGCGCAGCCGGACCCCTGTCGCCGTTTCTTCGAGGCGGCGGGCGCGGAAGATGATGCTGCCGGTTTCGGTGAATTTGACCGCATTACTGGCGAAATTGAGGAGCACCTGCTCCAGGCGCATGCGGTCTCCGTGCAGCATCAGGGGAATGTCCGGGTCAATGCGATTGACGACTTCCAGCCCCTTGTCGCAGGCCTTGTCGGCGATCATGTCATTGAGATTGCGGAATACCTCGTCCAGCTCGAAATCCCTGGCCTCGATGTTGAATTTGCCGGCTTCGATCTTGGAGAAGTCGAGAATGTCGTTGATGATGCCCAGCAAGTGCTGCGCCGCCTGGGCAATCTTGTCGAGCTGCTCCAGCTGGTGCGCATCAGTGGTGTTGCGCCGGAGCAGATGGGTGAGGCCGATGATGGCATTCATCGGGGTGCGGATTTCATGGCTCATGTTGGCCAGGAAGGAACTCTTGAAGCGGTTGGCCGCCTCGGCCGACTGCTTGGCCTGCTCCAGTTCGCGGGTACGGGATGCCACCAGGCCTTCGAGGTGCATCTGGATTTCGAGCAAATCCCGGGTGCGCTGATCAAAGCGCACGGCCAGGTCTTCCAGTTCGTCGCCGGTGCCCAGCGGCGCGCAATGCGTTTCCGGGTTGCCATCGGCCTGGGCCACCCGTTGCTGCAGCAGCAGGATCGGCCGGGAAATGGAAAGGCCGAGACGATAGGCAATGAAAATGGCCGCCAGGGTCAGCGCCATGCCCAGCACGCTCACATCCCGGACGGCGTTGAAGGCGGGCTGGAGATAATGCTGACGCGGCGCCATCACCTCGATCTGAAAATCGAGGTCGGATAGAAAGCCTTGCCCTGGCTGGGCCACGTTCTGACGCGCCCGCACCAGATCCGTGCCGACCCCTTCCGGATGATGCTCGTAGAGCACCCGCTCCCCGGACAGCAGGCGGTAGCTGAACAAGGGGTCGATGCGCAGCACCCGGCGCGCCACCTCGCCCAGATTGAACGCCACCACCAGTACGCCCTGAGTGGTGCTGTAGTAATTGACCGGCACGAATACGACCCATTGCCCCCGTTCCGGGTCCACCAGATAGTTGCTGGCGCCATTGGCCAGGACACTGCGCAGCACGGGAGAATCCGCGTAAGTCGGCAGGGATTCGAGGCTCGAATAAACGGGTTTGCCGTCGTAGCCGAGCAAGGCCACCGCGTGCACATCGCGGCCTTCGCGGAAATTCTTCACCAGTTTAGGCAGATAGGTCTGGCGGCCCTGGGCGTCGTTGAGGCCATTGATCACCAGCGGGTTCTTCACCAGCACGGTAGCGCTTTCGAGCAGGTAATCGAGGCGCTGCATGAGCAGCACCCCGTTCTGCTGGGCGCGGGCTTCCAGTTCGTGATGGAGGTTGCGGGTGATGATGCTGTACAACTGGAGCGCCACGATCATCGCAACCGTGATCATGGCCAGGGCCACGAACAGCCCGAAGGTCCAGGTGATGCGGCGCTCCAGGCGGCGCGTGAAATAGTCTGGAAAGTGCAGGCCCATCATTGCACCGCGACGATATTTCCCGCTGCGTCATACCGGGCGAGGCGCAGGAAACGCCGGTCCAGGGCATCGTGATCGTCAGGGGAGAAGGGGCGTTTGTAATCCTGCATCACGCCGGCATGGTGGGGGATCTGTTCGAGTTCGCGCCGGATGGCTTCCCGGTCCTGCGACCTGGCCTGCGTCACCGCCCGGGCCAGCAGATGCACCAGATCGTAAGCATGGACGGAACCCATCAGGGCCGGCACTGGCGCCTCCTGACCGTAACGTTTCCGGTAACGCTCGAGGAAGGCGTTCAGGGCCGGCCGGCGATGCGCATCGTCGACCACCACGGTCTGCACGAAGCGCAAATCGACGCGCTGCAGATCGTGCTGGGCGGCGGCAAAGAAATTGCCGCCGGTCATCCCCCAGTGGGAAAAAACCGGTACCGGTTCGTCCTGCTGGGCGACGGCCTTCACCGCCGCCTGGGTTTCATGGGCTTGGAGCACCAGCACCAGGCTGCGGACCCCGCGCTGTAGCAAGGCTTCGGTCTGGAGGCCGATGTCGGGGTCGCCCGGATTGACCCATTGAATGTTCACCCGCCCCGCGGGCAGTCTGGCGAGCATGGCGGCGATCGCCTGGGCGTTGCTGCGGCCCCAGGCCGAACGCTCCAGCAGCATGCCGACCGTACCGCCCTGGCCCAGGGCGTGCCCGAGCAGAACAGGCGCCACATCCTGATCGTCGAGCGAAGCCCGGAACAGGTAGCTGGGCGAATGCCCATGCTGCATGACGTCGTGGTTGGCCGCCCAGGGCACGAGATAAGGCAGCTGCAGGCGGTGAATATCTTCCATTTCAGCGAGGATGACCGCCGAATGCTGCCCTCCCATCACCGCCAGCATCCGGGGCAGGCGGGCGAACCATGCCAGGTTCTGCCGCCCCACGGAAGGATTGCCGCCGTGATCCCGGGCGAGAATTTGCAAGGGGCGTCCGAGCAGGCCGCCCTTCTGGTTGATTTCTTCTTGCGCCAGCTGCATGCCCCGGTAAATCGCCCCGCCGGCCAGGACGCCATTGTTCGACAGGTCGGCATCCAGACCGATGATCAAGGGTTCCTTGCCTGCCGCCGGCATCTGCCGCAGGTAGCGCAACTCCCCGGTCTTGCCGAGCAGGTCATAACCCACTTCAAAGCCGAAATGATCGGCCAGCGGCGCCATGACGGCGCTGAAACGCTGGCGTTGCCCGGGCGTCAGGGTATGGATCTCGACCCCGGCCGCGCGGATCGTCTCGATCAGGCCCGTTTCCAGGCGCGCGGTTTCTTCGCGCTCCCACTGCGTCAGTTCCCGGGCGGTATCCTGAATCACCTGGCGCAACCCGGGCGACAGGGTTTCAAACACCGGCTTGCTGGCCGCAAACACATAGCCCAGGTAGGCATGATGGGAAAGCGTCAGATGCTTTTGCACCTCATGAATGCCCATCGCCACGATCGCCACCAGCGGATTTTCCTGCCCATCTACCGCCTGCTCGGCCAATGCCTGGCGCACCCTGTGGAAGTCGATCGGGATGGGCTGGGCGCCCAGGGCCGCAAACTGCTCGGCAATCAGCCGGCTCTTCATGGTGCGGATGCGCAGTCCGGCAAAATCCTCGGGAGAGTGAATGGGGCGGTTGGCGGTGAACTGCTTGAAACCGTTTTCCCAGAAGGTCAGTCCCACCAGGCCTAGCTGATGCAGTTTGGCGAGCAGCATCTGGCCCGGCTCGCCATCGAGCATGGCGTACAACTCCTCGCGGCTGGAAAAATAAAAGGGCAGGTCGGCATACTGCATCGCAGGAATGGCAGAACTGAGCTTGGCCGAGGGAATCAGCAAAAAGTCCAGTTGCCCGTTGCGCGCCATTTCCAGCATCTGATCGTCGTTGCCTAGTTGCTGATCGGGAAAGACCTGGACCTGCAGCCGTCCCTTGCTACGTTCTCCCACCTGTTCGGCAAAACGCAGGGCCGCTTTGTGCAGGGCACTGCCGGCCGCGATATTGAGCCCCAGGCGCAGGGTGCGCGGCGGGCCTGGCCGAGCCGCCTCGGCCGGGAGCGGGATATGGGCGGGGACGCGCAGCCAGATCGCCCAAAACAGCAGCGCTCCGGCCAGCAGGGCGGTCAGGATCAATATCAGACGCGGGTTCGGGATCGGGATCTTCATGGACGCCACTCGAATGGATCAAGCCAACGATCAGGCCAATAACAAGGAAGCGGGCCCGCCATTGTAATGCCGGATCGGGCCGGCCACCGGGAGTTCTCCCGCACCGGCCCGCGACTCAAGCCCGTCCTGCGGCGCCGCCACCGGGCAGGGCCGCCGCCAGCCGCTCCCAGTCCAGGGCCGCTTCCACCGCATCGGCCAGGCGGGTGAGGTC
>NZ_JBASOH010000080.1:0-23925 GCF_049658005.1 Azovibrio sp.
AAAAGTGAGGCTATCCTCCGGCGAGGAATTCCAGGACCGCCCCCGCCGCCCCCGGCCGGCCGTCTGCCGGTCGGACACCAGCACCGTGCCCGCGGGCGCCGCCTGGTTTGCCCGCTCCAGCAACAGGGCATTGGTGGAGGTGCAGCTATCTAGCGCGTCCACGTCGAAACGGCTGGCCATGGGACCCAGGGCCTGGCGCAGCAGGGAAAGGTCGATCAGGGGCATGAAAAACTGGCGGTTGGCAAGGCCGCCATTATCGCCCCTTGGCCCGCCTTGATCCAGCCACTGCGCCTCAAGTGTCCGGGCTATTTTCCAGGCCCAGTTCCTGAATCTTGCGGGTAATGGTGTTGCGCCCGATGGCCAGGGCCTGCGCCGCTTCGATACGGCGCCCGCCGGTGTGGATCAAGGCCCGGTTGATCAGGGTGCGTTCGAAAGACTGGATGAGTCTTTCGTGCAGTTCGGGGGTCCCCGCCGCCAGCAGCCGGTCCACCTCCTGGGCCAGCGCGGCCTCCCAGTTGGCGGCCAGCACCTGGACCGGGGCTTCACGCAGTTCCGGCGGCAGGTCGGCCACCTCCACCGACTGCCCCGGCGCCATCACCGTGATCCAGTGGCAGAGGTTTTCGAGTTGCCGCACATTGCCGCTGAACTCGAGACTGGAGAGGTATTTCAAGGCAGCCTCCGAAATCCGCTTCGGTTCCACCCCGAGTTCCTGGGCGCTCTTTTGCAAAAAGTGCTTGACCAGCAAGGGGATGTCCTCGCGCCGCTCGCGCAGGGAGGGCAGACGGATGCGGATCACGTTGAGGCGGTGGAACAGGTCTTCCCGGAACAGCCCCTCCTTGACGCGGCCCTCCAGATTCTGGTGGGTGGCGGCAATGACCCGCACATTGGCCTTGATCGGCGCATGACCGCCTACCCGGTAGAAGTGGCCGTCGGAGAGCACCCGCAGCAGGCGGGTCTGCAGTTCGGCGGGCATGTCGCCGATTTCATCGAGGAACAAGGTGCCCCCATCCGCCTGCTCGAAACGGCCACGGCGCTGGGTCTGGGCGCCGGTGAAGGCGCCCCGCTCGTGGCCGAAAAGTTCGGATTCGAGCAGGTCCTTCGGAATCGCGGCGGTGTTGATGGCGACGAAAGCCGCATCCTTCCTCGGACTGTGCCGGTGCAGGGCGCGCGCCACCAGCTCCTTGCCGGAGCCGGATTCGCCAGTGATCAGCACCGTGGCGTGCGACTGGGAGAGCCGGCCGATGGCCCGGAATACTTCCTGCATGGCGGGCGCCTGACCGAGGATTTCCGGGGTCAGCCCCACCTCCTCCACCGCACCACTCTGGTGCATGCTTTCATCGATGGCGCGGCGGATCAGTTCGACGGCTTGATCCACGTCAAAGGGCTTGGGCAGGTATTCGAAGGCGCCCCCCTGAAAGGCCGCCACGGCGCTTTCCAGGTCCGAATAGGCGGTCATGATGATGACCGGCACCTGGGGGTGGTGTTCCTTGACGCGTTTGAGCAAGTCCAGCCCGGAAGCCCCCGGCATGCGGATGTCCGAGATCAGGGCCTGGGGCGGTTCTTCGCCGTCCAGGGCCTCCAGGGCGGCGCTGGCCGAGGGGAAGCTCTTGAAGGGGATGCCCTCCCGCGTCAGGGTCTTTTCCAGCACCCAGCGGATGGAACGGTCGTCGTCGATGATCCAGATTGGTTTCATGGGAAGTCTCTGAGCAAATATCAGGCCCGTTCGATGGGCAGCCGGATCAAAAAGCGGGTCCGGCCGGGGCGGGTGTCGCATTCCACCGTGCCCTGATGCTGCTGCACGAAGCTCTGGGCCAGGGTCAGCCCCAGACCGGTGCCATTGGCACGACCGGAAACCAGGGGGTAGAACATGCGCTCCTTGATGTCATCCGAGATACCCGGGCCGTTGTCGATGATGGCGATGTCGATGGCGAGGCGAAAACGGCGCTTGACCAGGGTGACCTGGCGCGCCGAGCGGGTCTCGAAGATGATTTCCCCCTTGCCCTCCATGGCCTGCGCCGCATTGCGGGCGATGTTGAGACAGACCTGGATCAACTGCTCCCGGTCCCCCGTCAGGTCAGGCAGACTGGTGTCGTAGTCCCGGCGGATCGAAAGACCGTCCGGATACTCGAGCAGCAAGAGGCTGCGCACCCGTTCTAGCACCTCGTGGATGTTGACAGGAGAGAGCTGTATGGAGGCCCGGTGCGGCGACAGTAGACGCTGCATCAGGTCCTGCAGCCGGTCCGCCTCCTTGATGATGACCTGGGTATATTCCTTGAGGGAGGGATTGTTGAGCTCATGTTCGAGCAACTGCGCCGCGCCCCGGATGCCGCCCAGGGGATTCTTGATCTCATGGGCCAGATTGCGGATCAGCTCCCGGCTGGCCTGTTGCTGTTCGATCAGCCGCTCTTCGCGGCTCGCCTTCAATTGCTGGTCGATGGGCTGCAACTCCATCAACATGCGGATTTCCGGCGCATCGGCGCATTGCACGGGGGTCACCGTGCAGTTGAGGTGCAGGACTTCGTCGTTGCCGCGGCGAATCTCGACATTCTGGCCGGTGTAACTCCAGTTGTTGCTAATGGCATTGACGAGCGCGGACTGGAGGGTGGCGCTGTAACGCATCACCTGTTCGAGGGGCCGCCCTTCCAGAGAGCGACCGGTCACCGCGAGAAGATTTTCGGCGGCGCTGTTGGCGTAGCGCACCTGACGCTCGGCATCCAGCAGCAGCACGGCAGATGCCAGATAATCGAGACCGCCAAAGGGGGTATAGGCATTGAGCATGGGCCAGCCTCAAGCAGATTCCATGCCCAATCCGGAACTACTTGAGCTTGGACAGTTCCTTGTTGATGGCCTCGATATTGCGCTCGTGCTGGGCCACCTTGTCCTTGTAGGGCTGGAGACGATCCAGGACCCGCTGATAATTCTTCTCGTTCCCGAAGCGAACGGCCTCTTGTTCGGCCAGTTCCTGCTTTGCCTGTTCCAGCGACTTCTGCTCTGCCGCCAGTTCCTGCTCCAGAATGGTGCGGCGGTCATTGTCCCTGGCTTTCTGGGCATCGCCGCTCACCTTGGGAAAATCGACCGGAGTGGGATTGGCGGCGGCCCCCGGCGTGCGCCCGGTGCTTCGGGCCGGGGCCGGGGTGGTGGACATGGGCTCTAGCTGCATGCGTTTGCAGTTCTTGCTGGCGGCCACGTTGGAATAGGTCACATGCCCATCGGCATCGACGCAACGGTAAATCTGGCTCCAGGCCGGCGTCGCCGTCATCAGGGCTCCGAGCAGAAACAGGCTGGCAAGCAGGTTGTTTGGCATCGTCATGACTCTGGGCAGGGGCTTGAAGTGTAACAACATCGCCATACATCTACAAAGCCGCTTGCTTCTATTTTCTTGCTGCCCGTCACTCCGTTGCTGCCCGTCACTCCAGCCCGGGCTCATGCGAGCTACACTACCGCCATTCCAACGCAGGGAGCCTTCCATGCGCCATCTGATCCCCACCCTTTTTTCCACCCTTTTTTCCACCCTTTTCCTCCTGATCCTGAGCAGCACCCAGGCCCTGGCGGCCCCAGCCCCCTACTACCTGTGGATGAGCAAGATCGATGGCAGCCGGGTCTGCTCGCAAGCCTACCTGGGTGAAGGCTGGCAGCGCATGGGCGGCCCCTTCCAGGACAGCCGCTGCCGCAAGCCGGCCTGAGCCCGGGCCGGACTACGGGCGCGGTTCCCGCCAGATATTGCGGCACCCCGTTTCCCGCACCCACCAGGAGGCCGCGGCGCCCAGCAGGGCAATGCCGGCCAGCAAGGCAAAGCCGCACTGGAAGTCGGTCATGCTGTAAAAGCGGGCACCGTTTTCCAGCCGGCCATCCCAGCTCAGGTCCATCACCGCGCCCACCAAGGGCTGCAACAAGGCGGCAGCCGCAAAGCCGCCCATGTTGGCCACCGAGGTGGACATGCCTGAGAGCAGCGGCGGATTCACCTCCTTGGCACAGGCCCAGGTCAGGGTGAAGCTCGCGGTGGCCAGGCCCATCAGGGCAAACAGCACGTAGGAGAGGCCCGGCGCCAGACTGACCCCGGACAGCCAGATCAACCAGATCAGGGCATACAGATGCGACACGACGATCAGCACCGGCTTTCTCAGCCGCAGCCGGTCCGAGAAATTGCCGATGAGGATGCTGCCCAGGGCAAAACCCAGGAACAGCAGGGATAGACGGGAGGAGGCATCGGCGCGGGACAGGCCGTGGGCCTGCATCAGGAAGGGCATGGCCCAGAGGCCGCCAAAGGTGAAAAAGCTGCCGGATATCCCGGTATTGACCAGCACCACCGGCCAGGTGGCCCGGTTCTTCAGGATGCTGAGCATGCCGTTCAGCACCACGGTGCGGTCAAAACGGTGCACCGGGGCCGCCTCACCCTGGGCGAGGGGACGATCCCGCACCACCAGCCAGCACAGCACCGCCAGCACCAGGGAAATGCCCCCGACCCCCATGAACACGCCGCGCCAGCCGAACGCCTGGGCCGTCATGGCCAACGGTGCCCCGGCCAGTACCGAGCCCAGGTTGCCGAGCAGCAGGGCCAGGCCGGTCATGGTGGCGAAGCGGTGTTCCTCGTACCAGACGGCGATCAGCTTCAACATGGCGATGAAGGTGACGGAAACCCCGAGACCGATCAGGGTGCGTCCCACCAGCGCCACATCCAGGTTGGGAGCAAAGCCGAACAGCAAACTGCCGCCACCACCCACCAGCCCGCCTAGCAACAAGATGCGCCGCGGCCCCAGGGTATCGGCGAGGATGCCGGTGGGAATCTGCATCAGGGTATAGACATAGAAATAGGTCGCCGCCAGCACCCCCAGGGAAGCCGCCGAAGTATGGAAGGAAGCGGCCAGGTCCTGGGCCACCCCCGCCGGCGCGAAGCGCTGGAAGAAGGACAGCATGTAGGCCACCACGACCACTGCCATCATGATCAGGCGGCGGCGGCTCAGTTCCGGTGTCATTTTCAGCATTGCGCCCTCTTGCCCAGCCAGTTGCCGGTTTCATTCAATTTGTCGTCCGGGTTTACGAAAACGCTGCACCCGCTCCAGAGCCTGCTCCCCGGGAACCCCCAGCCAGGTCAGGGTTTCCAGGGCCAGCACAAAGCTGCCCTCCACCACTTCGGGCACCACCAGGGACGCCCCGGCTGCCACCAGGCGGTCCGCATCGCTCTGATCCCGGGCCCGCAGCAGGACCGGCATCTCCGGATGCAGGTGCCGCACCAGGGCCAGGACCCGCTCGGCAGCTCGCAGACTGTCGAAGGTCACCACCACCGCCCGGGCCCGGGCCAGGCCCGCCGCCTGCAGGACTTCCCTGCGGCTCGCCTCGCCGAAGACGACGTTATGCCCGAAATGCCGGGCTTCTTCAAGCCGGTGAGTATCCGTATCCAGGGCCACGAAGCTGATGCCCTCGGCGGCCAGAAGCCGGGCCAGATTCTGCCCCACCCGGCCATAACCGCACAGCACCACATGCTGGTCGCAATCCATGCTGTGACAGGCCACGTCCTGAACCATCCGGGCCCGCAGGGAAAACTCTTTTTCGGTCAAGCCCCGCTGCATCCGCCCCACCCGGTTGATGGCCAGTGGGGCCAGGAACATGGACAGCAGCATCGCCGCCGTGGTCACCTGCTGCACATCATGAGGAATCAACTGGTTGGCGACCCCCACTCCGATCAGCACGAAGCCGAATTCACCCGCCTGAGCCAGCTGCACCGCGGTACGCAAGGCCACATCCCGGCTATTGCCGGCCAGCAGACAGATGCTCCCCATCACCGCCAGTTTGGCGCCCACCAGCAACACCAGCACCAGCGCCACCCGGGCGGCATTGTTGACCACATAAGCCACATCCAGCTGCATGCCGATGGTGACGAAAAAGAAGCCGAGCAACACATCCCGGAAGGGGCGGATGTCGGCCGCTACCTGATGCCGATACACGGTTTCCGCAATCAGCACCCCGGCCACGAAGGCGCCCAGCGCCAGGGACAGACCGGCTTCCGCCGTCACCCAGGAGAGCCCCATGACGATCAGGAGCACATTGAGCATGAACAGCTCTTCCGACTTCTGCCGCACCACGGCGCCCAGCCAGCGGCCCATCAGCTTTTGGCCCACCACCACCAGCAACACCAGCACCACGGCCGCCTGAGCCAGGGCATTGGCCAGGGAGGGCAGCAGATCCTCGCCAGAAGAAGCCAGGGCGGGAATGATGAGCAGCAGCGGCACGACGGCCAGGTCCTGGAACAGCAGCACCCCCATGGTCTGGCGGCCCGCATGGGAATTGAGCTCCAGCCGCTCGGAAAGCAGGCGGGCAACGATGGCGGTGGAAGACATGGCCACGGCCGCGCCAGTTGCCACACCAATCTGCCAGGGATTGCCAAAATACCCGACCGTGATCAGGGTGGTGCCCAGCACGGTCACCAGCATCTGCGCCCCGCCCAGACCAAACACCAGCCCCTGCATGGTGTGCAGGCGTTTCAGGCTGAATTCGAGACCGATGGAAAACATCAGGAACACCACCCCGTATTCGGCCAGGGAGGCGGTGGAAGCATTGTCGGGCAGGGCGGCCAGGCCCGAGGGGCCGACGGCAATCCCCGCTGCCAGATAGCCGATCAAGGGCGGCAGCTTGAGGGTGCGCACCAGCATCAGGGCGAGAACACCCAGGGATAGAACGATGACGATCGTGGTCAGGCCTGTATGCATGGGGAACCGGGGCGAAAAGGGCTGAAAAAGGCTGGGAAGCACGCCATTCTAGCCCAGCCAGGCGGGCAAGCCGGCTCCGGACCCGGCCGCAGCGCCCAATCAGGACAAGTCAGGCCCGCTCGCAGCCGGCCTCAATCCATCGGCTCGGCGTCCACCCACTCCAGGATCGGACGCCACTGCTCCCGGTCCCGTTCCACCCGCGCCGGCGGCAGATCGAACAGGGTCAGTCCCTGGGCCGTGGCCTGAACATAGTTCTGGGTATCGCGCAAAAAGGCCAGCACCGGCAACTCGAAACTTGCCAGAAACCGCTCCAGCTCCGCCGCCGCCCGTGTGCGCGGGTCCACCCGCATGCCAATCACGGCGACATCGGCGCGCCCTTTGCGGATGGCCTTGGCTTCCCGCAGACGCTCCAGAAAATGACGGGTCGCCAGCATGTCGAACAGCGCCGGCTGCACCGGCACGATGACCCGGGTGGAAAGTTTCAGCATCTTTTCCAGGGCCTTGCCATGCAAACCCGCCGGCGTATCCAGCACCACATGGCTAGTGCCTTTGGGGGGCCGAGCAATGTGATCGGGGCCGATTTCCCAGGTGCCGATGCGAGGCAGTTCCGGGTGGCGCAGGGACAGCCACTCGCGGGCCGATTGCTGCCGGTCGATATCCCCCAGCATCACGCCGTGGCCCTGGCGCGCCAGGTAGCCGGCCAGATTGGTGGCCAGGGTGGATTTACCCGACCCGCCCTTGGGGTTGGCAACGAGAAAAGATTTCATGATCCTTTTGAATTCAAAGAGGTAGGCGCCTGCCCTTGCCTTTCAGGCGGTCGAGGGTCTGGTGCATCAGGTCGAGAGGTTCCCGCCGGGGATCGCGCAGACCGGGATGACGCCGGGCACATCCCGTGGATTACAACCTGCCCGCCACCCAGGCCTGCACGCCGGCCAGGGCTGCGGGCAGGTGGGCGGGTTCGGTGCCGCCGGCCTGGGCCATGTCGGGCCGGCCGCCGCCCTTGCCTCCCACTTGCCGGGCGACGAAATTCACCAGTTCGCCGGCCTTGACCCGGCCGGTCAGGTCGGCGGTGACGCCGGCGATCAGGCTGACCTTGCCGTCACTGACGCTGGCCAGCACGATGGCGGCGGATTTGAGCTTGTCCTTCAGCTTGTCCAGGGTCTCGCGCAGGGTGGCGACATCGGCACCTTCCAGGGTCGCAGCCAGTACCCTGGCGCTGCCCACGGTCACCGCCTGAGCGGCCAGGTCGTCCCCCTGGCTGGCGGCCAGCCTGGATTTGAGGCGGGCCAGTTCCTTCTCCAGGGATCTGACGTGATCGAGGATGCCCGCCACCCGCTCGGCCACTTCATCGGGCTGAGCCTTGAGGAGGGCGGCGATGCCCTGCACCCGGCGTTCCTGTTCCTGCACATGGCGCAGGGCGTTGCCGCCCGTAACGGCTTCGATGCGCCGCACCCCGGCCGCCACGCCACTTTCGGAGAGAATCTTGAACAGGCCGATGTCGCCGGTACGACCGACGTGGGTGCCGCCGCACAACTCCCTGGAGGAGCCGATGGTAACCACCCGCACCTCGTCGCCGTATTTCTCGCCGAACAGCATCATGGCGCCGCTCTTCTGGGCCGATTCGATGTCCATCACCCGGGAGTCGGTGGCGGCATTGGCGAGGATCTCGGCATTGACCCGTTCTTCCACCTCGCGGATTTCTTCGGCGCTCACGGGGCTGTTGTGGGCAAAGTCGAAGCGGGTCTTGTCGGGGCCAACCTGAGACCCCTTCTGCTGCACATGGTGGCCGAGCACTTCACGCAGGGCCCGGTGCATCAGGTGGGTGACGGAGTGGTTGCGGGCGGTGGCGGACCGGGCGGCCATATCGACCCGGGCGACGACGCTCTGGCCGGGCTGCAGCCGTCCGGTCTTCAACACCCCGTGGTGGCCAAAGACGCTGGCCTGGATCTTGAGGGTGTCTTCGACGGCAAAGATCCCCGCCCCACCGCGCAACTCGCCCCGGTCGCCCACCTGGCCGCCGGATTCGGCGTAGAAAGGGGTGCAGTCGAGCACGATCACGCCCAGATCGCCTTCCACCAGTTCCGGTACCTGCACACCATCGCGGTACAGCGCCAGGATGTGGGCCGGGGCTTCGAGTTGTTCATAACCGACAAAGCGGGTTTCCTCGCCGTCATATTCGAGATTGGCGGCCATCTTGAATTTGCCGGCCGCGCGCGCCTGTTCTTTCTGGTGGGCCATGGCGGCATCAAAGGCGGCAGCATCCACTGTCACTCCGCGTTCGCGGCAGATGTCCGCCGTCAGATCCAGCGGGAAGCCATAGGTGTCGTGCAGCTTGAAGGCGGTTGCGCCGTTGAAGACCTTGACGCCCCTGGCCTCCATCTCGGCCAGCTCCCCCTCCAGGATGACCATGCCGTGCTCGATGGTGGCAAAAAAACGGTCTTCTTCCTGCTTCAGGGTGGCGATGACCCTGGCTTGATTTTCCTTGAGTTCGGGATAAGCCCCGCCCATCTCGGCCACCAGGTCGGGGACCATCTTGTGGAAGAAGGCAGCCCGGGCGCCCAGCTTGTAGCCGTGGCGGATGGCACGGCGGATGATGCGGCGCAGCACATAGCCGCGCCCCTCATTGCCGGGAATCACGCCGTCGGCGATGAGGAAGGAACAGGCGCGGATGTGGTCGGCCAGCACCTTGAGGGATGGGCTGTCCAGGTCGGTGCAGCGGGTTTCACGGGCGGCGGCCTGGATCAGGTTCTGGAACAGGTCGATTTCGTAGTTGGAGTGCACCTGCTGCAGCACGGCGGAGATGCGCTCCAGGCCCATGCCGGTGTCGACGCTGGGCTTGGGCAGGGGGTGCATGACGCCTTCTTCGTCGCGGTTGAACTGCATGAAGACGAGGTTCCAGATTTCGATGTAGCGATCGCCGTCTTCTTCCGGGGTGCCGGGCAGGCCGCCCCAGATGTGCTCGCCGTGATCGTAGAAAATTTCGGTGCACGGGCCGCAGGGGCCGGTATCGCCCATCATCCAGAAATTGTCGGAGGCATGGCGCGCGCCCTTGTTGTCACCGATGCGGATCACCCGCTCGGCGGGCACGCCGACTTGCCGGGTCCAGATCTCGAAGGCTTCGTCGTCTTCGGCATAAACGGTGACATAGAGGCGGTCCCTGGGCAGCTTGAAGACTTCGGTGAGCAGTTCCCAGGCATATTTGATGGCATCCTGCTTGAAGTAGTCGCCAAAGCTGAAATTGCCCAACATTTCGAAGAAGGTGTGATGCCGGGCGGTGTAGCCCACGTTTTCCAGGTCATTGTGCTTGCCGCCAGCGCGCACACACTTTTGCGCCGTGGTGGCCCGGGTGTAGGGGCGCTTGTCGAAACCCAGGAAAACATCCTTGAACTGGTTCATGCCTGCGTTGGTAAATAGCAGGGTCGGGTCGTCGTGGGGCACCAGGGAACTGGATTCCACGATTTGGTGGCCCTTGGACGCAAAGAACTGGAGGAATCTTTCGCGGATTTCTGCGCTTTTCATGGCGAATGCCTGTCGAATTCGGTAAAGACGGGATTTTACAAAGAAAAACCCGCCGGCGGGGCGGCGGGTTTTTTGCGGGGATTCGCTGCGCTCAGAACACGACGCTCTTCTTCAGGGCCGGCTTGGACGCCAGCACCGCATTGCCTCGGCTCACGGCGGTATCCAGCGCCGCCTTGGCCGGCTTCTTGTCGGCCCACACCTGTTCGAGCTCTTCATCCACGATCATGCGCACCGGCTCCAGGGTGGAAATGCGCAGCGGCTGGGCCGCCCCCTTGCCTTGCAGGGAGGCATAGGCCACATCCAGCACCTGCTCTTCATCCTTCAGGAGCCTGGTCTTGATGGATTTGCGGGCGCCATCGGTCAGGGGCAGGAAGCCACCGACCCGGGCCAGGTCCATCTGGGTCTCAGGGGCAAGAATGAAACGGATGAA
The DNA here is from genome assembly GCF_049658005.1 of Azovibrio sp. Taxonomy (NCBI): domain Bacteria; kingdom Pseudomonadati; phylum Pseudomonadota; class Betaproteobacteria; order Rhodocyclales; family Rhodocyclaceae; genus Azovibrio; species Azovibrio sp. Next base: position 10,654 of record NZ_JBASOH010000080.1, read on the forward strand.
GCGGGCCGCCGCCTTGTACTCATTCGGCTTGAAGCCGTTACCAATCCAGATCGAGGCACCCGCTGCCAGGGTGTGCTGGGGGCCCCCGTAGATATCGTCATGGTGCGGCAGGGGAGCCACGCCAAGCTCGACACCGGGCGCCTCGCGCAGATAGCTGCTGGCCCAGGAGTCGGAGGTCAGCATGGCGCATTCGTTCTTGTGGAAGTAGGTATCCGCTTCATTGCCACGACCGGCATAGTGGAAGTAGCCGGCCTTGTACCAGGTGGCCAGCATGGCGACATGCTTGACCTGCACCAGACCATTGAAACCCAGTTCTCCTTTTTTGTCGGCCACCGGCACGCCAGAAACCGAGCTGACGTTGTCGATATGCACCCAGACCGGCCAGGATGAGGTGTAGGGGCAGCTGATGCCCTTGTCGGCCAGAATGCCCGCCATGTCCTGCAGTTCGCGCCAGGTACGCGGCGGCCGCTCAGGGTCCAGGCCGGCCTTGCGGAAAATGCGCTTGTTGTAGAACAGGACCGGGGTGGAAAACGCCACCGGCAGCGCCATCAGCTTGTTCCTGGTTTCGCCGACCAGCAGGTCGGAAGAAAGGTCGCCGGCCGCCAGCGGTTGCTTGGTTTCCCGCATCAGCTGGTACAGGGGCTTGAAACTGGATGGGCTGGACGTGAAATTGGCGACGGTATCGGTGGTGGCCAGATTCAACGGCGCCGGTTTGCCATGGGCTTCGGCCTGGACGAGGTTGATGTGCACGTCCTTGTTCTGGCTGTTGAAGCGCTCCACCAGCGCCCCCAGTCGCTCGGCATTGCCATGGTTCAACTGATGCGCAAAATCGATTTCGGTCAGCGCTGGCGCCTTGGCCGGGGCGACCGCCTTCCTGGCAGAGGCGGCGAGCGCTCCCCCGGAGACAGAAAAAGCCAGGGCCATCACGAGAGGGAATAACTTGCAACGCATATCGACTCCAGAGTAAAACGATTTTTTGATTATAGTCCATAAAATAACACTTTCACGGCAATCGCCACTGCTTCGGCACAAATGCAAAATTCTGTCCACCCCTCCCTTCGTCGTGACCGGATGTGGGAGAATCGCCAGTCATGAACAAAAAAACACTCCTGCTACTGGGCCTTCTGGCGCTTTCCCTGGCGCTGGCCGGCTGCGACCAGCTGAGCAGCAAGATGGGCCTGGAAGACCCGGCCAGGAAGGAAGCCCGGCTGGATGCCGAAGGGCGGGCCGTCGGTAGCGGCTGCCGCCACTCGGGCCGGGCCATCGAGGATTGTTACGCCATCTACACCTGGCTGCCGAAGGAATCCGTGTTTGCCGGCTGGCGCGAGATGGACGAATACATGCGCGAAAACAATCTGGAGACGGTCGCGCCGCAGCTACCGCCCCCCTCGCCCCCCGAAACCGGCAAACGCAAGAAAAAGGCAGCAGCGGCAGAGGCGGCTGCGGCAGAGGCGCCCAGCACCGGAAAACCGCCGGAAACCGCCACCCCAGCCCCTCCGGAACAGCCCGCCGCCGAACCCATTCGCCCCGACACCCGCAAACACTGAAACCGCACCGCCGCGCCCTGGCCCGGGAAAACCCGGTATGAGTTCAGGGAGCCACGTATAATTCCCCGCCTATGAACGAGACCCTCCTTCCCGCCGGCAACGCAGCCGGTCACGTCACCGAGACGAAAGAACTCACCTTTGCAGACCTGGGCCTGGCCCCCGAACTGCTCAAGGCCATCGCCGAATCCGGCTACACCCGCCCCACCCCGATCCAGGCCCAGGCCATTCCTCTGGTCCTGTCCGGCAAGGACATCATGGGCGGCGCCCAGACCGGCACCGGCAAGACGGCCGCCTTCACCCTGCCGATCCTGCAGCGCATGCTGCCCTTTGCCACCTCCAGCCCGTCCCCCGCCAGGCATCCGGTGCGCGCCCTGATCCTGGCTCCGACCCGGGAACTGGCCTTGCAGGTGTTCGAGTCCGTCAAGGAATACAGCAAGCACACCCCCCTGCGGGCCCTGTGCGCCTACGGGGGCGTGGACATCAAGCCGCAGATTGCCGAGTTGAAGAAAGGCGTCGAAATCCTGGTCGCCACGCCGGGCCGGCTGCTCGACCATGTGGAGCAGAAGACGGTCAATTTCAACTCGGTCCAGGCCCTGGTCCTCGATGAGGCGGACCGGATGCTGGACATGGGTTTCATCCCGGACATCAAGCGCATCCTCAACCTGCTGCCGGCCCAGCGCCAGAGCCTGCTGTTCTCCGCCACCTTCTCGGAAGAGATCAAACGCCTGGCCGACTCCATGCTCAAGGCTCCGACCCTGATCGAGGTGGCCCGCCGCAACCAGGTCTCGGAGACCATCACCCACCGGGTCTATCCGGTTTCCGAATACGGCAAGCGGCCCTTGCTGATCAAGCTGCTCAAATCCAGCCAGATCAATCAGTGCATCGTGTTCACCCGTACCAAGCAAGGCTGCTCCCGCCTGGCCCGGGAACTGCAACGGGCCGGCATCCACGCGGACGCCATTCATGGCGACAAGAGCCAGCTGGAGCGGATCAAGGCCCTGGATGATTTCAAGTCCGGCACCACCACCGTCCTGGTTGCCACCGACGTGGCCGCCCGGGGTCTGGACATCGAGGAACTGCCCCACGTCATCAACTACGAACTCCCCCATACCCCGGAAGACTATGTGCACCGCATCGGCCGCACCGGCCGGGCCGGCAAGCAGGGCAACGCCATCTCCCTGGTGACCGCCACCGAGGTGGTGTACCTGATGGACATCGAGAAGCTGATCAAGAAGGAAATCGAGCAGGTGGTGGTGCCCGGCTTCGAGCCCGATGCGGATTTCGAATATCCCCCAGGCAACAAGAAGAAACGCAGCACCACCCCGGTCATCAAGGCTCCCCTGGCAGAGAAGCCCGCCGGCCGCTTCGAGCGCCCGGCTCGTCCCGGCCGCCCGGAACGGGAGCGCGCGCCTCGCCGCAACCGCATGATCGCCGCCGATGGCTTTGATTTCTCCCAGCCTTACGAAGCACGCGGCGAAATTCCGGATTCCCCCATCGCCCCCGGCAAGCAGGACCCGCAACAACCGATCAAGGTGGTGGCCGCCCTGCTGGGGGGCCTGGGTCGCAAGTCCTGATGAGTTTCACCCCCCGACGCCCCGTTCAGGGGCGTTTTCCATGGAGACCGGCAGCGGGCGCCTTGGGCGCTTCCATGAACTTGAGCAGGGCGACGGAGATGTTGTCCCCCTCGCCTGCCCCCCGGGCCCGGGCCAGGGCGATCAATTGGGTCACCACTTCCCGTGCCGAACCGGTACCGATCAGCGCCCCCATTTCCTCATCCGGAACATAGGCCCATAAGCCATCGGAACAAAGCAGCAGACTGTCCCCCGCCTTGAGGCCCTCCACCCCGCCAAACTCCACCGTCGGCTCCTCGCGCCCGCCCAGGGAGGTGAGCAGGATGTTCTTGTTGGGGTGTGATCTGGCCTCTTCGGCTGAAATCTTGCCGATCCGGACCAGATGTTCCACATAGGAATGATCCACCGTGCGGGCCTGTAGATGAATGCCGCGAAACTGGTACAGCCGACTGTCGCCGCAATGAGCCCAGATCGCCCGCCCGCCGGGCAGGAGCAGCATGGCCACCGCCGTGCTGTGGGGGTCTTTTTCATTGATGAAGCGGGAGGCCCTGATCATGGTATGCGCTTCCTGCAGACCGGAATGCAGCAGATGCCGAGGATCATCGCTGCTCCCCCAATGCTGGAAATTGGTGCTCAGGGTATGAATGACCTGTTCAGCCGCCAAGGCTCCTCCGGTATGCCCCCCCATGCCATCCGCCACCACGGCCAGGGCAACCCCGGTCTGCCGGGGATGTGCGACCAGCGCCACCCGGTCCTGCTGCTCCTTGCGATCGCCCTGATGCTGGGCAATGCAGGCATCCAGCCTCAATCCCATGGTTCCCTCGCAGCGCGGCTGACGATCACGAACGGCACGGCCCTAGCGCGTGAAAGAATTCCGGACCTCGTCAGGCCGTTTCAGATGTGCGCTCGTCTGAGGATTCCGCTCGATATAGACCCGGTGCGCCGCCACCACGATGGCATGCACATCCTCACTCGAGAGCTGGGGAAAGTTTTCCCGCAGGACCCGGAACGCCAGGTGCTCCAGAGAATGCCCCCCCCAACCGGTATCGGGATCGAAGAAAGGCTCGATCATCACATAGGCCTGGTCGAAAATTTCGCGCAGACGCGTGTTCTGACGCCGGTCCGGCTGATTCGTGCCGGAATTGGTGCCGGAATTGGTGCCGGAATTGGTGCCGGAATTGGTGCCGGAATTGGTGCCGGAATTGGTGCTGGAATTGGTGCCGGAATTGGTGCCGGAATTGGTGCCGGAATTGGTGCTGGATGGATTCACCGTGGGTTTCCTAGATAAACAGGGGAGCCATTTCAGACCATGGCATCGGATTGTTCCTGGAAACGCTCCAGTATCACATCGACAAATTCGGGGAGTGCGTCCGCATGGATGCCCAGCTCCGATATTACATCGTCCTTGAGCCGCGCCCACTCCGGATTCTCCAGCCGCGCATCGCGGCAATAGATGTCCAGGGCCAGTTGCAGGATCGCCACCATGGTGCGGGAAGCATGGGGCGTCATGCTGGAAATTTCATGGTGGCAACGCACCGCTTCGCAGATGAAGGCCGGCAGGGACCAGTGCCGGGCCAGTAAATAGCCGACGGCACAATGATCCAGATTGAACTTCCGGTCCTCCTCCTGCAGATCCACCCAGCGCCCCATGTCGCCCAGGTGCATTTCCTTGCCATAGGTGGGAAAGCGCTGCATCAGCACGGGAACACCGCAATCGTGAAACATGCCGGCCAGGTAGGCCTGATCGGGAAAGATGTTGCAGATATTCACCCGATCATCGGCAATCAGCATCGCCAGCTGGGCCACCGACTGGGACCGGGCCCAGAAACTTTCGTAGGCCCGGCGATCGTTCTTGATCACGGTGGCGCTGGTGAGCACCACGGCCTGGACCAGGTTGAAGGTTTCCTTCACCCCCAGGGTGTGGATGATCTGCTCGACGGTCTCGAAGGGATGATGCTGGCGATAAGCCGGGCTTTTCACGGCCTTGAACAACAACGCGGTCACCCCCGGGTCCTGGCTGATGACCCGGGCCAGGGCGCGCACATCAAACTGCCGCCGCTGCAACATGCGGCGCAACTCCTCCAGCACCCGGGGCTGAGGCGGGATCTTCACGCCCCGCTCCAGCACGAACCTGAGACGGGCGGCGGCTTCCCCATCCATGGAAGCCAGAATTTCCGGGAGGGCTGCATGGGTACTCATGATGACAAGGACTCCTCTCCTCTCTCCTCTTGTGCCGGCGCCCGGGGCTGGCGGTCCGCCGCGCGCTGCTTGAGGCGGCCATAGGTGCGCAGGGACATCCAGGTACCGATCAGGGACAGGATCGGGGCACCGACCAGCAGAATCTGCAATTTCTGGTCATCGCTCAATTCCAGCAAGGCGCCCTCCCCGACGGACAAGCGGGCATTCTACCCCAGCCCCTGCCAAGAGGGCCATGACCTCAGTCCTGGAGCCAGGGAAGAAGCCAGCCCAGCCCGGCCTCGGTATCGCCCTGGGGCTTGTATTCACAGCCCACCCAGCCCGGGTACTTCAGCGCATCGAGACGCCGGAACAGATAGGGGTAATGGATTTCCCCGCTGCCCGGCTCATGGCGGCCCGGATTGTCTGCCACCTGAATATGGCCGATGGCGGGCAGATGGGCTTCCACCGTACGGGCCAGATCGCCCGCCATGACCTGAGCATGATAAAGGTCCAGTTGCACCAATAGATTGGGCTCCCCGATGGCCTGTTGCAAGGCAAAGGCCCGGGCCGGTTGATCCAGCCAGTAGCCCGGCATGTCCACTTTACTGTTGATGGGCTCCATCAGCAGCGTCACTCCTGCTGCGGCACAACGCCGGGCGGCGGCCTGCATGTTGGCCCGATAGGTGGCCTCCAGCCGTTCCGGCGCCACGCCCGGGAGCGCCAGGCCGGCCAGGGCATGCAGCCGGGTACAGTTCAGGATGCGGGCATAGTCCAGCGCCAGCGCCAGGCCCTGCTGGAATTCCGCCTCACGGCCCGGGTGGCAGGCCAGGCCACGCTCCCCGGCCGCCCAGTCCCCCGGCGGCAGGTTGAACAAGACCTGGGTCAGCCCGGCTTCTTCCAGCCAGGCGCGGAGGTCTTCCGCCGGATGGTCATAGGGAAACAGGTATTCCACCCCCCGAAACCCGGCCCGGGCCGCCGCCGCAAAGCGCTGGGGAAAGGGTAGCTCGGTGAACAAAAAGGAAAGATTGGCGCAAAAACGGGGCATGGGATGAAACAGGGGGCGGAACTTCGGCCGCGCCTGGGAATCAGTTGTTGAGCCGGACATTATAATCCGCCCGCACCCGCCAACCCTCCGAAGGACACACCATGGGCAATCGCCTTTCCAAGATCGTTACCCGCACCGGCGATGCCGGCACTACCGGCCTGGGGGATGGCTCCCGGGTCAACAAGGACAGCCTGCGCATCGACGCCATCGGCGAAGTCGACGAGCTGAATTCCTCCCTGGGCCTGCTCCTGGCCGAACCCGATCTGCCCGAAGCCGTGCGTACCGCCCTGGAGAGCATCCAGCATGATCTCTTTGATCTGGGCGGCGAACTCTGCATGCCCGGGATGACGGTCTTCAGCCCCGCCCAGGTCGACCGCCTGGAAGCCCTGGCGAATACCTTCAACGCCGACCTCTCCCGGCTCAAGGAATTCATTCTTCCGGGCGGCACCCGCGCCGCCGCCCTGGCCCACCTCTGCCGCACCATCTGCCGCCGGGCCGAGCGTGCCATCGTGCATCTGGGCAACCACGAAAGCGTCTCCGAAGACGCCCGCCGCTACATCAACCGCCTCTCCGACCTGCTGTTCATCTTGGGACGCTACCTGAACAAGACGGCCGGCCGGGGCGACGTACTCTGGCAAAAGGGCAAGAACGCCGGCTGACCCCGGCAGGACCGCCACCCCCCGCCCGCAAAAAAGCCCCGAAACCGGGGCTTTTTCATGCAGGACAAGACGCTATACCCATGCTGCGGCCAGGTGGTCAGGGAGGGGTTCCAGATCAACCCGGATGCGCTGAAGGATCAGGAACCAGATTGACCGCGAGTAATCGAACGGATACACTCTGCCCATGTACTCAATCAAGCCGCTTCCCGAATTCACTGCATGGCCGAACAGCCTCAAGGACGGCATGACGCATCGCCGTCTGGCTCGCCGGCTGGAAAAAGCGCAGAAGGGCAATCTGGGTGATGTGAAGCCGGTTGGTGATGGCGTGTTCGAAATGAGAGAGCACTTCGGGCCAGGCTGGCGCATGTACTACGTGCAACATGGCGCAGTGCTGACGCAGTGCTGACTGTGATGCTGGGTGGTGGTGACAAGGCCACGCAGACCGCCGATATTGCCAAGGCCATCAGGTTGGCCACTACGCTGGAGGATTAAGCCATGACCAAGAAAATCAAGATTGCCGACCTGCCCGAATTCGACATGGCGGAGCATCTGCCCGACGCACAGGCGATTGCCGAATACCTGACCGTGGTGCTTGAAGAAGACGACCCGGCGGCGCTGGCCGATGCGCTGGGTACGATTGCCCGAGCACGCGGCATGAGCGACATTGCCAAAGCTTCAGGGATTACCCGCGAAGCGCTCTACAAGGCGCTGCGCCCGAATGCCAGCCCGCGCTTCGAGACCATCAGCAAGGTTTGCGCGGCGCTCGGTGTCCGCCTGGTGGCCCAGCCGATTCACGCACACCCGTAGGCGGCTCTGCGGCTCTGTTGGACTGCGCGGTGAGAGCTGCCCAGCGCTCACCGAAAGGCTTCCGTCCCTGGCGCGTTCCCGGGAGCAGCGGAAGCCTGTCTCATTGATGCTTTGCCGGGCGGCACCATCATTCATTGCCGCGCCGCCCGACGCCTCGCCAAAAAGCCCGGAAATCCGGGCTTTTCAGGGGGATGGTGATCACCATTGCCAGCAATGGCCCGCCACTCAATTTTCAGCAGGAGTAATAGAGGTCGAATTCCACCGGGTGGGTGGTCATGCGCACCTTGTTCACTTCTTCCATCTTCAGGGCGATGAAGGCATCGATCCAGTCGTTGGAGAACACGCCGCCGCGGGTCAGGAACTCACGATCCTTGTCCAGCGCAGCCAGCGCTTCTTCCAGGCTGGCACAGACGGTCGGGATCTTGGCGTCTTCCTCGGGAGGCAGGTCGTACAGATTCTTGTCGGCGGGGTCGCCGGGGTGAATCTTGTTCTGGATGCCGTCCAGGCCGGCCATCAAAAGTGCGGCAAAGCACAGGTAGGGGTTGGCGATGGGGTCGGGGAAGCGGGTCTCGATGCGACGCGCCTTGTCGGAAGATACAAAAGGCACGCGGATGGAAGCGGAACGGTTCTTGGCCGAGTAGGCCAGCTTCACCGGCGCTTCATAGTGGGGCACCAGCCGTTTGTAGGAGTTGGTGCCCGGATTGGTGATGGCGTTCAGCGCCTTGGCATGCTTGATGATGCCGCCGATGTAGTACAGGGCGGTTTCGGACAGGCCGGCATAGCCATTGCCGGCGAACAGGTTCTTGCCGTCCTTCCAGATCGACTGGTGCACATGCATGCCGGAACCGTTGTCGCCCACGATCGGCTTGGGCATGAAGGTGGCGGTCTTGCCGTACTGGTGGGCGACGTTGTGGACCACGTACTTCAGGACCTGGGTCATGTCGGCGCGGCGCACCAGGGTGCCAAACTTGGTGCCGATTTCGTTCTGGCCGGCGGTGGCCACTTCGTGGTGATGCACTTCCACTTCAACACCGCACTGTTCCAGGATGAGACACATGGCGGCCCGGATGTCGTTGAAGGAATCGACGGGGGGCACGGGGAAGTAGCCGCCCTTGACGGAGGGACGGTGACCGATGTTGCCGCCTTCGACCTTTTCGCCGGAGGTCCAGGCCGCTTCTTCGGAAAAGATCTTCACGAAGGTGCCGGACATGTCGGTACTCCACTCCACGGAGTCGAAGATGAAGAACTCGGGTTCGGGGCCAAAGAAGGCGGCGTCGCCGATACCGGAGGACTTCAGGTAGGCTTCGGCGCGCTTGGCGATGGAGCGGGGGTCGCGGTCATAACCCCGGCCGTCGGCGGGATCCACCACGTCGCAGGAGATCACCAGGGTGGTTTCATCAAAGAAGGGGTCGATGAAAGCGGTGCCGGGGTCTGGCATCAGCAGCATGTCGGAGGCCTGAATGCCCTTCCAGCCCGCGATGGAAGAACCGTCAAACGCGTGGCCATCTTCAAACTTTTCGGCATCGACCGCATGCGCCGGCACGCCCACATGCTGCTCCTTGCCACGGGTATCGGTGAAACGGAAATCGACGAACTTGACGTCGTTTTCCTTCATCATCTTCAGAACATCCTGAACTGTAGCCATCTTGCAAAGTCTCCTAAACGGATACCGGCCGCGCCGGCAACACAAAAAAATTACAACGGACAGGCTTCAGCAGGAAGCATGCCAAGGATTTGGGGCTGCTTGGCCATTGTGCCACAAGGAGATTCGGAAAAATCACTCGCCCAGCAATGCACCAAACAAGTGCAACCCTCGAACCAGGATCGCACCGATTGGGTGCGCATTCTGATTTGCCTCCCCATCCACGCTCAACACGCCCAACACGCTCAACACGCTCAACACGCCCAAGCCATCCAGGGCCGGCTCCGGCAAATCCACACCCAACGGCGGTGCCGTCCAGACAATTTGCCTGCGCTATACTTGAGCCCCTTGCCATTCATGACCGCATACCGCCATGGGAAAACTGACCGATCTACTGCAACTGGCCCAGGAACGAGGCCAGGCTTTGGGACTCCCCTATGCGGGCGCCCTGACACCCACCGAGGCCAGCCAGGTCTGGCAACTGGCCCCGGGCGCCAAGCTGGTGGATGTGCGTACCCGTGCCGAACTAGATTGGGTGGGACGCATTCCCGATGCGGTGGAGATCGAGTGGAATCAGTATCCCGGCGGCACGCCCAATCCCAATTTCCTGCCCCAGTTGAAGCGCCAGGTAGATCGGGAAGCCGTGGTGCTGTTCCTCTGCCGCAGCGGCGCCCGCTCCGATCAGGCCGCCCGGGCCGCCACCGCCGCCGGTTACAACGCCTGTTACAACGTCCTCGAAGGTTTCGAGGGCGACAAGGATGCCAACGAGCAGCGCAACAAGGTGGGCGGCTGGCGCCAGGCCGGTCTGCCCTGGTACCAGAGCTGACGCCGCAAGGCGCGCCGATTCCCGGCCGGCCTGGCGCGCCCCGCCCTTTCCTTTTGATCGCGACCATGACGACTCCCCTGCCCTTCGATGCCTACAACAGCCTTTCCGATGCCGAGTGCGAGGCGCGCATCCGCGCCGCCCGCCACCAGCTGGGTAAGGAGGTGGTGCTGCTTTGCCACCACTACCAGCGCGCCGACGTGTACCAGCACGCCGACCTGACCGGCGATTCCCTCAAACTCTCGCGCCTGGCGGCCCAGGCCGACTCTCCCTACATCGTCTTTTGCGGCGTGCATTTCATGGCGGAAGTGGCGGACATCCTGTCCCGGCCCGAGCAGACCGCGATCCTGCCCGACCTCGCCGCCGGCTGCTCGATGGCCGACATGGCCAACCTCGCCAAGGTGGAACGCTGCTGGCGGGAGCTGGGCGAGGTGCTGGACGTGGAACGGGAATTCACCCCGGTCACCTACATCAATTCCGCCGCCGACCTGAAGGCCTTCTGCGGCGCGCACGGCGGCATCGTCTGCACCTCCAGCAACGCCGGCAGCATCGCCCGCTGGGCCTTTGCGCAGCGCCCGAAGATCCTGTTCTTTCCCGACCAGCACCTGGGCCGCTGGACCGGCCACAACCTGGGCATTCCCCTGGAAGACATGCAGGTCTGGGACCCGGACCTGGAATGCGGCGGGCTTACCCCGGCGCAGATCGAAAAGGCGAAGATCCTGCTCTGGAAGGGCCACTGTTCGGTGCACCAGATGTTCCAGAAGCGCCATATCGACGCCTTCCGCGCCCGCTACCCGGACGGCATCGTGATTGCCCACCCGGAATGCAATTTCGAGGTCTGCGCCGCCTCCGATCATGTCGGCTCCACGGAATTCATCGTCAAGACCATCAAGGCAGCCCCGCCCGGCACCCGCTGGCTGGTGGGCACCGAACTCAACCTGGTCGACCGGCTCGCGCGGGAAATGCTGCCCCAGAACAAGATCGTCCAGTTCATGGCCACCACCATCTGCATGTGCTCCACCATGCAGCGCATCGATCCCCAGCACCTGGCCTGGACCCTGGAAAACCTGGTGGCCGGGCAGGTGGTCAATCCCATCGTGGTGCCGCCCCACGAAGCGGAACTCGCGAAGCGGGCCCTGGACCGGATGCTGGCCATTTCCTGAAATTCATGGGCGAAACGGACCTGATCCACCTGATCTACTGCAGCACCGCCACCCACGAGATGAGCGAGGTGGAGCTTCTGGAGTTGTTGCAAGAGAGCCGCAAGCGCAATGCCGAACTGGAACTGACGGGGATGCTGCTGTATGGCGGCGGCGTATTCATGCAAGTGCTGGAAGGCTCGCCCGCCGCCGTAACCGGGCTTTATCAAAAGATCGAACGGGACCCGCGCCACCATTCCCTGTTCCTGCTGGAGCAAGAAGCCATTGCCGGACGCAGTTTTGCCGATTGGAGCATGGGCTTTCACGCTCTGAAAACCGAGGAAGGCAAGCGGTTTGCCGATGCTTTTTCCCTGCGTGCGCCGGGGCACGGCCTGGAAGGCAAGGCCATCCGCCCCGGAATCGCCCTGGAACTGCTGCGCCAGTTCGCCCAGACCCAACGCTGAAGGCCATGTTTTTGCCGCGTTCCCTGCACATCGCCACCTACAACATCCACAAGGGTTTTTCCCAGTTCAACCGGCGCATGATGATCCACGAGCTGCGCGAGCGCCTGCGCAGCCTCTCCCCGGACATCGTCTTCTTGCAGGAGGTCCAGGGTCTGCACCTGGGCCATGCCCTCCATCACCCCGACTGGCCCGAACCCGCCCAGCACCACTTCCTTGCCGAAGAGGTCTGGCCCGAAACGGCCTACGGGCAAAACATGATCTACGACCATGGCCACCACGGTAACGCCATCCTGTCCCGTTTTCCGATTCTGGACAGCCACAACCAGGACGTGACCCATCTCAAGTTCGAGCGCCGGGGGCTGCTGCACTGCCGCATCGAACTCCCCGACGGTCGCCCGCTGCATTGCGTCTGCGTCCATCTCTCCTTGTTTGGCCGCTCCCGGCGGCTGCAGATGGAAGACCTGAGCACCTACCTGGAGCGGCTCGCCCCGGCTGGCACACCGCTCGTCATCGCCGGCGATTTCAACGACTGGCGCAACCAGGCCGCCGATCAACTGGCCCGGCGCCTGGGCCTGGAAGAAGTATTTGGCCCGCACCCGGTACGCAGCTTTCCCGCCGCCCTGCCGCTATTCCGGCTCGACCGCATCTATGTGCGCGGCCTGAAAGTGCAGGAAGCCCAGGTGCACTTCGGCCCGCCCTGGTCCCATATTTCCGACCACGCCGCCCTGTCGGCCCGGCTCTTCTACGATGCCTGAATTCATCGACGGCAATCGCATCACCCTGCTCAATTCGGGCCATGAATATTTTCCCAGCCTGCTAGAGCAGATCGACCAGGCCCGCCGGGAAATTTTTCTGGAAAGCTACATCTTCGCCAACGACCGCATCGGCAACCAGGTCGTCTCTGCCTTGATCCGGGCCGCCGGCCGCCAGGTGGCGGTGCGGGTGCTGGTGGATGGCTTTGGCGCCCGGGATTTTCCCGAAAGCTTCGGCCCCCGCCTCCAGGCTGCCGGGGTCCAGTACCTGATCTACCGCCAGGAGGTCGCTCGCTTTCACCTGCACCGCCACCGCCTGCGCCGCCTGCATCGCAAGCTGGTGGTCATCGACGGGCGGGTGGCCTTCGTCGGCGGCATCAACATCATCGACGACGACAACGCCCCGCCCGCCCTGCGCCCCCGCTACGACTATGCCGTCAAGGTGGAAGGCCCGCTCGTGCCCACCATTCGCCAGGCAATGCAGCGCATGTGGGAAAACGTCGCCTGGGCGAGTTTCAAGCGCCGCCACCGCCTGCCGCAGCAGGACCCCTGTCCGGACTGCCCCGCCGTGCAGGGGCGGCAACGGGCCGCCTTCCTGCTGCGCGACAACATCCGCCACCGCAACGCCATCGCCAATGCTTACCT
>NZ_JBASOH010000081.1:0-5764 GCF_049658005.1 Azovibrio sp.
GCCTGACCTCGTGGGGCACCCGCGAGCAGGTATTCAAGGACCTGCCCCTGCACGGCAAGCGCGTGGGCATCGGCATCGACACCAAGCGGCTGCGCTGCCAGGCCTGCGGCAAGACCTTCTCGCAGGCGCTGCCGCTGCTGGCCGGGAACCGGATGATGACCGACCGGCTGGTGCAGTGGATTGGGCAGCAGGCATTGAAGCGCACCTTCACCTCGCTGGCTGACGAAACCGGCGTGGTCGAAGGGACGATCCGCAACATCTTCCGCGACTACATCAACGAGCTTGAGCAGACCGTCTGCTTCGAGACGCCGAAGTGGATGGGCATCGACGAAATCCACCTCATCAACAAGCCGCGCTACGTCGTCTCGAACAGCCATTCATCCTCAACTACTTCGAGCCCCCCGTCCCCAACGCCTGCACCGAGAGCCTGAACTTGCTGATTCGCGTCATCAACCGGCTGGGCCGTGGCTACTCGTTCGAGGTGCTGCGAGCCAAGATGCTGTTCACCGAAGGCATCCACAGCCGCAAGCAGGCACGGCCCAGGTTCGAGAGCGCCGCCCCCCGAGGGGGTCAAGGAAACGTGGGGCGGCCCGGCGTTTCCTTGAGAGCAAGCGCGTGTCGGAGCCTGCCGAGATGGCCAGAGTGTTGCCGGATGAGGCGATGGGCTATGGACTGCCCGTGCTGGAAAAGGTGCAGGCAATGAAGCCCCCCGAAGGACGCCGACCAACACCGACCAACACCGGGCACCACCGCCACCCACGAACTACGGCGCGGACATTTCAACACTCATCCGCAGGATCGAGGCGGGGGAGCTTTGATCCTGCTTCAACACGCTGTTACGAATAGCCACTTATTGCAGCGCGAACTGCTCCTGCCCTGTGTGGACCAACAGGCGCCGCTGCCCGGACCTGCCGAAATGACTTGGGTGAAACTGCGAGTGCAACGATGGGAAACCCCATGGGGAAAATCCTGGGGTCAAAGGGGTGGCTTTACCGGGGGTGGCTTTACCGGGGCATGGATCTGGACCCGGAATTCGGCACGAACCTCGATCGGGAGATCAATGCCCGCTTGCTGACTGCCTGTGCAAGGGATCAGGCCCTGAAGGATCGGGCCTGAAGGATCGGCCCTGAAGGATCAGCCCTGAAGGATCAGGCCCCTTCGCGCTTGCTCTGGCGTGAGGAAGTCCTGGCCGAGGTTTCCGGAGTGGTGCTGGAGGAGCCAGTGTCACCGGCTGCCTGCTGCAGTTGCTCTTGCATCTGCTGCATCAGGTTCCAGGGCCAGAGTGCAGCCTGGGAAAGTGATTCCCCTACGGTCGGGCCGTCCGGCATGGGTGGCTGGGGCTGACTTTCACCCATCTTTCCCATGGCATGGACGGCGGTCAAGGTGGCTTTCTGCATTTCCAGACCCTGAGTGGTCATCTGCAGCATGGAGAGGTTCATGCGCAACCAGCCTTCCACCGCCTTCAGGTCGGTAATCCGTTTTTCAAGTTCATCCACATCAAAAGTAGGTATGACCATGCCGGGCAGCGAAGCGCCCATGCCCCCCCACATATTGCGTAAAAAATTCATCGGGTCTTGTTGTGAATGAATCATGACAAACTCCTGGATGGGGCTGATTGGAACTATATTAGCCGAGATTGCAGGAGGAGTGGGCTTTTGCTGCGCGCCCAGGGTGATAGAGTAACGTCATCGACATAGAAAGGCGTGATGGAACCATGTTGAAATTCCTGATTGTATTGTGGAAGACCACGGTTTGGTCAGAGAGGGTTTGGTCCGGGTGTTGTGCCAGCTGGATGCAAACGTGAGCGTCGTCGAGGCCGGGAGTGGGGACCAGGCCTTGCAGGTGCTGGAAAAGGATGAAGAATTTGATCTGGTGTTGCTGGATCTGGCGCTGCCGGGCATGGATGGTTTCGCCTGCCTCGAAATTTTCCGCAACCAATATCCCTCGATACCGGTGGCGATTCTCTCGGCCTTCGATGACCCCCTGACGGTCAACCGGGTGCTGGCCAACGGGGCCTTGGGCTTCATCCCCAAGGCGTATTCCGGCGATGGACTGATCAAGGCCATTCGCAAGGTGCTGGCAGGGCATATTTTCCGTCCTGATGACACGGTGGCAACCTTGCTGGGGGATGAAATTCCGGTCCTGCCCAGCAATGGGGGCGTCACGCCGGAAGAGTGTGGCTTGACTGAGCGGCAAGGGCAGGTGCTGGGGCTGATGGCCAAGGGAAAATCAAATCGGGATATTGCCCAGCAGCTCGGCCTTTCCGAGGGAACCGTCAAGATCCACGTCACCGGCGTGTTCAAGGCCCTGGGGGTTTCCAGTCGTACTCAGGCCATGGTCATGGCAAGCCGCTACGGCATCAAGCTGTGAGTTGCGCTTCCAGACGTTGCAGTACGGCTCGCAAGCGGGCCGGGCGGATGGGCAAGGGGAGGTAGTGGGTGTCGTCCGGGGCATCGCTGGCCTCGCTTCCCAGCAGTATCAGGGGGCGCCCCTCCGGGAGGTAGGGAGCAAGGGCGGGATAGAGGTCGCAGGTGGTAATGATGATTTCCTGCGGCCTGGCAGGATTGCAATCTTGTTCCAGCGCGTAACCCCAGTTACAGAGGAGTTCGCGAACCGCTTCGAGGCGCTCACTTGCGCCGATGACGCAAACCGACAAGAGATTGCCGTGCGCCGAGGCTGAGGTATGGGGGGAGGGCAAAGCAGGTTTTTCCCCCTTGGGTAGCAGGAAGCCAAAACGGCTGCCGCGGCCCATCCGGGAGCATAGTTCGAGTTGCAAGCCCAATGCCCGGGCCAGGCGATCGACGATGGAAAGACCGAGTCCCAGCCCTTTGTGGGATTCCCGGGCCGCATTGTTGATCTGATAAAACTCGACGAAAATGGCTTGCTGGTGCTCGGGAGGTATCCCGATGCCGGTATCCCTGACTTCAAGCCGCACCTGCGAACCCCGCGCACGGGCAGAAACGAGGATGCCACCGGTTTCTGTATAGCGGATGGCATTGGAAATGAGGTTGGCCAGCATTCTTTCCAGCAAGTTTGCATCGGTAAAGACATGAAGCCCGTTGTCACGAAAGCGCAGCTGCAGTCCCCTGGCCTGGGCGGCACGATCGAAGCTGGTGCTCAAGCGGGAGAATATATCCCGGAGCGGATGGTGGGCGAGGTGCGGGAGGATGCCGGATACATCGAGGCGCGACAGGTCGAGCAGGGAGTCGAGCAATTCGCTGATGACCTCGGTGGACGATTGTATTTTCTGGCTCAATTGCGGAAGTTGTCCGGTTTTCTTGAGCCGGACCTGTCGTTGCAGATCGGAGGCAAAAAGCGCGAGGGCGTGTAAAGGCTGGCGCAGGTCGTGGCTGGCGGCCGCCAGAAAACGGCTTTTGGCGGCATTGGCGCGCTCGGCTTCCTGTTTTTGTTGCTCCAGGCGCAGGGCTGAATCTGCGAGCTGGATTTCCAGGGCCTGCTGCTTGCGTTCAAGTTCCTTGTTCTGTTTTTCCAGACGAAGACCATGCAGGTGCAATAGCCAGCCGCCAATCAGCAGGGTCAGCAGCACCAGCGTGGCCAGCGCAATATAGTCGAACAGGCGGCGGTTCCAGTGTGCCAGCAGGGTCTGTTCGGGAATCAGGGCGAGGACCCGCAGATCGGGAAAACCACTGACCCCGGTTTCTGCAATCAGCCACCCGGCATGATGGTCAGCACCGCTGAGCAGCTTGTGATGCTTGAGTACACCGCCGGCAAGGGCGTCCAGGGCGTAAGCACCGATCAACGGCGACTGCCGGGTCAGATCCGTGGGGCGGCAGGAGGCAATGATGCGGCCCTGGGTATTGACCAGAACCGCCTCGAAATCATCGCCGATACGGGCCGACCAGCAAAAATCCTGGAAGTAGGCCGGTTCAATGGCGGCAAAGACGGCACCAGAAAATTGCTGGCGGCCATCTTTCAGGCTCCTGGCCAGGGCGTAGGTGTAACGCCCAGAGTTGCGGCCGATATAAGGGCCGTACATGGCAAAATCCGCGCCTTGTCGAAGCGACATGAAGTAGGGGCGGTCATGCACATCGATGTGCGTGCTGGGAAATTGGGTGGAAATGAAGCGCTGTTCGCCATGCCGGTCAAACAGGATCAGGTCGCGCAGTTGGGGGAGGGCGCCACTGTGCCGGGTGGCAAGATATTCGAAACCGGTACGGTCGTCCCAGTGGCGCCAGCGATCGTGTCCGGAGAGGTCCGTTGAAAGTTCGCGCAGCAAAATGTCGACCGCTTCGAGGGAACGAGCCGTATGTTCGGCAATCAGTTCCGTCAGGTGAATCAGGCGCTGCCTGCCGGCCTCCCGCTCGTAATGTTGACTCTGGGTGATGTCGATGAGAAAACCAGCGAGGATCAGCACGCTGGTCAGGGCAACGAGCGGTAGTGCCAACCGGGCAGGATTGCTGCGGGAAAACAATCAACGCGCTCCTTCCGGGATGCGATAAATGTAAAGCGTTGCCTTGGGGTCGCCACCCTCTTCCCTGATCTCTTCGGGCCGGATGCCTGGAATCAGGAATGCCTTGCTGATCACGAGCGAGCCGGGACGCATCTCTTGCCGGGCCTTGTGCCACAAGGCTTCCATGGGGGCCGGAGAAAGAAAGCAATACACGGTATCGTAAGCATCGAGCGGGTGCTCCCAGAAATTGCCCCATTGCCATTGAAGACGAGGAATGGAGCGGCAACGAAGTTTTCCCAGTAGCCAGGGCAAGGGGGCATTTTCAATCCCCGCCAGATGAAGATCGGGGCGTTGATGGGCAAGCGGCAGCAATAAACTGCCGATCCCCGCGCCAATGTCCAGCAGGCTGGAATGCTGCGGCAACAAGGGGCTGATGCGCTGGGCGGTGGATGGGCTGCTCAGGTATAGAGGAATCCGGCCGCTGACGGCGCCCGGGAAAGACAGGAAAAGGAGAAGAAAGATCGCCAGCGGCAGGGATGGCGGCAGTGAAAGCTGCAGGCCGAGCCAGAGCAGAGGGGCAAAAGCACCATGAATCAGGCGCCACCACCAGGGTTGCCGGGCAAAGTGGGCGGCCAGCAAGGCAACGGCACCGATGGCGAGGGAGAGCTGCCCCCAATTCCAGGGCGATGCCCTGAAATGGTAGTAAGGCCAGGCCAGGCAGAAAACCAGCAGTGCGGCGGCGGCCTGCAAGGCGAAGTGACGGTAGGCTGGCATGGTGTGGGGCGGATTGAAGGGCGGCTTTCAAGGGCAAACCGTAATGGTGCCAGCAAGGCCGGGTAAACGGCAAAAATTTGTTGACAATGGGGTGGGGGGTCTGGATAATGCGTCGCTCCAGTTTGGAGGGGTTCCCGAGCGGTCAAAGGGATCAGACTGTAAATCTGACGGCTCAGCCTTCGAAGGTTCGAATCCTTCCCCCTCCACCAAAATAAATGCCAATCTGAGTGGTGGGTAAGGTGCGCGGGTGTAGCTCAATGGTAGAGCTGAAGCCTTCCAAGCTTAAGACGAGGGTTCGATTCCCTTCACCCGCTCCAGGTTTGTAGAGATTTGCCCATGTGGCTCAGTGGTAGAGCACCCCCTTGGTAAGGGGGAGGTCGGCAGTTCGATCCTGCCCATGGGCACCACCGCCTCGTGGTGTCTGAATTCATTTCTATATGTTTGGGAGTTGTGATGGCTAAGGAAAAATTTTCGCGTACGAAGCCGCACGTGAATGTGGGCACGATTGGTCACGTCGACCACGGCAAGACCACCCTGACGGCAGCGATTGCCACGGTGCTGGCCAAGAAGTTTGGTGGT
>NZ_JBASOH010000082.1:0-15164 GCF_049658005.1 Azovibrio sp.
CGAAATTTTCCGCCGCACCGAAAACGACGAATGGCTGCTCGCCACCCGCGACGCCGAACGCGGTCTGGTCCTAAAATCCCTGGACTTCCTCGCCACCCCGGCCGAAGTCTTCGAATCCCTGCCAGAACCCGGCGCCAGCACGAGCCATGAGCCGTCATGAACGCCTTCCCACCGTGGAGGACACTTCAGCGTCGAGGATTGCCTGGATCAGGAAACGCAGAGCGAAACCAGGCACGAGTCCCTGGCAGGTCAGATCGTCGTCATGGGAGGCGCCCGTCGTGCCCACGGGCTCATTGCCAGCCACGGCGCGCCATTTTGCCCCCCGGGCACGGCAGCAAAACTGCCAATTCTTCGTAGAAGACATGAAAATGCGCATCGACCATCGAAGCGACAGCGGGTTCCACTATCCCGACCTGCCGGAACTCCTGCACCCGCCGCAGGCGTCAGTAATCGCCTGGGCGATCAGGCTTGACGGGGTCAAATAAGAGTGGGCCAGCCAGAAGTCCTGCGGGATCGCTGAACCGCTCGCACTCACCCAAAAAGCATCATGTCCCAAGCCCCTTCCCTCTTTCAGAATGTCCTGGCCCCCGTCCCACGTTACTTGATGCGCCTTGAATGCATCCAGCGCTTGCTGGAAGGCTGTCACCACGATGTGAAGCATTTTCTTGAGATTGGCCCAGGACTGGGAGATGTATCGGCACACCTGCTGCAGCGTTACCCCGATTCGAGGGGGGAAATCGTGGAATTCTCGGACGCTGCTGCCATTCATCTCAAGCAGCGCTTTTCAGCTTCTGGCCGGATTTCCGTACTCACCCACAACCTTCTGGAAGAAAGCCGCCAAGCCAGCTTTGACCTCATTCTGGCGTTTGAGGTTTTGGAACATATCGAGCACGACCTGATGGCACTCGAACGCATCCACGCCGCACTCGCACCGGGCGGCTTCTTTCTCATGTCCGTGCCGGCATTCATGAAGAAATGGGAAACCAGTGATGATTGGGCCGGCCACTTCCGGCGCTATGAAAAAGATGAACTGCAAGAAAAGCTGGAGCGTAGTGGTTTTGAAATCAAGTCCATATGGAGCTACGGCTTTCCCATCACTACCTTGCTTCATCCACTACGGCAGGTTTATTACTGTCGCCAGTTGAAGCACGCCCAACCTCAAGACAAAGCCGAAGCCAGCAAACAAAGTGGCATCACCCGGGCCTTGCATGCACCGGGCTGGAGCCCCTGGCTGGCGCGCGCGATGCAGCCCTTGTTCCTGCTGCAGCACCTCGCCAGAAACTCCAGTCTTGGGGATGGCTGGATTGTCATGGCACAGAAACGCCATAGCGCTTGACCCTGAGTCGGCATGCGTATCTGCTACGTCCTCGCCTATCGCGCTCCCGGGTATATCCGCACGCGCAGCCTGTTAGCCGCGCTTGATAGTCTGCCCAACATTGAATGTCATCGCGCCATCAATACTTGCACAGGCCTGAGTCGTTATCGTGACACCTTGGCACAAGTAGCCTGCATCGAGCGTCAATATCGGCCAGACCTCTACATCCTCGGCTTTAGAGGCCATGAACTGTACTGGCCCTTACGTCACCTGATTGGTAAACGTCCGCTCATTCTTGATGCCATGATGTCGCCCTCGCTGGCGCTGGCAGAAGAAAGTCAGTATGGCCTGGCTGGCAGGCTGCTCTCCCGCTTGATGACACCGATTGAAATCAGCATCCTGCGCGATGCTGATTTTGTCCTGACTGACACCCCCGCCCATGTTGATGCCTTCCGCCAGCATTACCAGCTAAGCCAGGCACAACTGGCCGCGCTGCCCGTTGGGGCAGTCGAAACAGCCCCAGGCGCCCGGAGCCCAGGCCAATCGCCACGTCTGCGCGTACTGTTCTATGGCTCCTTTCTGCCTCTGCACGGCCCTGATGTGATCCTGCAAGCCTGCCGGGCATTGAATGACCTACCGCTCGATCTGGATTTCATCGGCACCAACGCCCAAATAGAGCGTCGCCTGCAACAAGTTGGCAAACCTGGCGCCCCCCTGCGCTACCGGGCGCGGCGCTGGGTTCCTTTTGAAGATTTGCTGCAACACGAATTGCCTACGGCAGACCTTTGCTTGGGCGGCCCCTTTGGCAATACCCCGCAAGCGCAGCGCGTCATCACGGGCAAAACCTTGCAAGCCCTGGCACAGGCTGTCCCCACGGCAGTGGGCGAAACCGCTGTAAGCCAAGGCTTTGTACACCAGCAAAACTGCCTGCTGGTTCCACAGGCAGCCCCACAAGCCCTTGCCATGTCGCTCCGCTGGGCCCATGAAAACCGCGCACAACTCGGCCACATTGGGCAACAGGGGCAACAGCTTTATCAAAAGCAATTTTCCCTTGCGGTGCTTGCGCAGCGGCTGGCCGACATTCTGCAGGTTTTTCAAACCTGATGCACTATTTCACAGCACCTTGGTTTCGCGACAACAATCAGGTTGAGTGAATTGTCTACTTCAGGGGCCAAAACTATTGATTCGATCCCGAATTCAGGATCAAAAGGTTTTTTTTCCTTATGGTGTTGCGGCTTGATGCTATGAATCAGATTGAGACCGAACTGCCTCAATTTTTCCGGGGCTCCAGGGAACGTGAAAGGAAGTGTGAGCCACTTCAATAATGTGTACCGCTTTATTTCCACAGCAGCAACATGAGGGAGAGCCCCCATTTTTAATTGCATGTCTATATCAAAGCACTTCTCAACCAGTTGATTTATTTGCTTATCGCTGTATTCGCGTAGATGCCAACGATTCCAAGGATGTTGCCCATTAAAAAGCCTATGTTTTCTATCTGGTGTAATCACGATAATTACCCCGCCAGCTTTAAGAACACGCGCTGCTTCAGCTATATAATTGGCATCGTTTTCAACATGTTCAATTACCTGAAGTGACAAGACAACATCGAAACTATTTTCTTGAAATGGCAACCTCTCACCTGGCTGGATGGCGAGAAAGTGCAGATTTTGCCTGGCATATCTATTACGTGCGTATTCAATTGCCTCAGCGGATACATCAACAGCGTGGACTTCTTTTGCGCATCCGGAGATAGCCTCTGCTCCATATCCACTACCACAACCAAAGTCGAGAACCTGCATTCCTCGGCAATATTTTTCAGCAAAGTGGTAACTGGCTGCGTGCATAAGGTATATCACATACCCACCCAGTGATGAGCGGTATTGATCCTCCATTAGCCGCTCCCCAGTTAAAATAAAATCATCATTCATTTTTCATTCTCGAATGGGTTCAATCGGATATAAATTGCCGATATAATAAAAACAAGACCATCACCTGCAATGGTTGCAATGCGCATGGTGGCAACAATTAGAAGAACAATGTCCCCTGAAGCCAAGCCAGATAGAAGCAGCACCATAATTCCTTCCCGTACGCCAATTCCAGCAGGCGCACCTGGTGTTATAAAGCCGATAAGCCAAGAAAATGCAAATGCGGAAGTTAAATAAAAGTAGTCAATCTTTATGCCATCGCCCACAGCCAAAGAAATCAACCAAAGCCCTAACCCAATTAGTGCATAATTTATGCAGTATCCAGAAAAAGCAAGGCTGATAGCATTGCAGCCAGGAAGTGTTAAATTCATTTTTTCCAACTTGGACGAAAAGGCGCGGTTTCGCACGAAATTTTTCAGATTATGAATAATCCACGGCAGGGCGAGTGCACAAAGTGCCAAGGGTATAGCGGCCATGCCGAGAATAGCTCGATATTCAAATAATATGTGAGATACGGACAAGGGAGAGAGCAAGGCGAACAAAACTCCAACAAACAAACCCGCTAACATTGCAAGTACTGTTTCGATTAACACTGACCCCGTATAATTACCAACCGACATTCCCTTTGCCAAAGATAAGGCTGTCCTGCCGACGTGCTGGCCAATGTTGCCCGGAATATACTTTGCCAATTGAGTAATACCCATTATGGAAGACAGATTGCCGGATTGCCATGTAGCGCCCATTCCACGCAAAAGTATATGCCAAGCCCAGCCGGATATCGGCATGCATATTGCATAAAGAAAGGTAGCTGCCGCAATGGCAAGCATCAGATCTGGTGTTAAAAAAATCCGTATCTCATACTGTCTTATCGCATCAATGGAAAAACAAACAAAATAAGATGCAAGTGCGACAGAAATCAAAATACCAGTCCGGTAGAAGTATTTTTTCATTCAGAATTGGCCAGGGTCATTTTTTCGCTGTTGTCGGGGCCGGTCTTTCTGGCCTGGATTTTTCATGAATTCGGGAGAATTCCGTTCAACTCATTGATGAAATTGTGATTTGTACAATGAGGCTGGCTGCGGAGCTGGGACGGGATCGCCCATGGGTGATGCCTTCCCGGGTCTGCGGCGGTTCTCCTCGATGTCTGCCCGGCCGGGCCGTTTTGCGGGCCTTAGTCCTGGTAGCGTTGGGCGATTTCATGGAATACATCGAGTATTTCCAGCAGGGCGTCCACCATGTCCGGATCAAAATGCTGGCCGCGCCCTTCGCGGATGATGGCGACGGCCACCTCCATGGGCAGGGCTTCCTTGTAGTGGCGTCGGGAAGTGATGGCGTCGAACACATCGGCAACGGCCATGAGCCGTGCCGGCACGGGAATGGCTTCTCCCGCCAGACCCAGGGGGTAACCGGAGCCGTCCCATTTCTCATGGTGGCTGCGGGCAATCTGGCAGGCGATTTCGAGAAAGGCCAGCGGCGACTCGCCCTGTTGCTGCAGCGTGGCGAGGGCCTGGCCGGCCACCTTGTGGATGGCATCCTCGATGGCTTCGGCGCCAATCTGGGCGTGGACCTTCATGATCTCGAACTCTGCCGGGGTGAGACGGCCGGGTTTGAGCAGGATGGCGTCGGGAACACCCACCTTGCCGATGTCGTGTAGCGGCGCCGCCTTGGCGATCAGTTCCTGCTGGCGTGGGACCAGGTAGCCGCAGAAGCGGGGATGGGTTTCCAGATGCTGCATCAGGGCGCGGATATAGGCCTGGGTGCGGTACAGATGGTTGCCGGTCTCGTTATCCCGCTTTTCCGTCAGCATGGCCAGGGCGTGCAGGCTGACATCCTTGATCAGCTCGATCTCGCGAGTGCGGCGGCTGATCTGGCTTTCCAGGTAACCATTTTGATCCTTGAGCCAGTCCCGGGCCTCCTTGAGTTCCAGATGGGTCCGCACCCGGGCGAGCAGGATGGCGGGGCGGATGGGCTTGGTGACGTAATCCACGGCGCCCAGGGCCAGGCCATGTTCCTCGTCCGCATCCGTATCCATGGCGGTGACGAAGATCACGGGAATGTCCCGGGTGGAAGGCTCCGCCCGCAGGGCGCGCAGCACCGCGTAGCCATCCATCCCGGGCATCATCACGTCGAGCAGGATCAGGGCGGGGCGGGGTTCGCTCTGCGCTACTTTCAAAGCCCGCAAGCCGGAGTTGGCGACCCGGACCCGGTAGAAGGGCTGCAACAGCTCGCCAATGATGGTCAGGTTTTCCCGGGTGTCGTCAACTACCAGGATGGTCCGCGGGGCGGTGCCATCGGCTGCAACAGTGAGGGGTTCCGACATGGCGACAGGCTCCGGGGAAAAACGGGAGCTCGATTTTACGGCGGTTCGGAGGGTTTTGTGTTCGAGGTGTGCTCGTACCGGACGCAGCACAAGCCATACTTGAGCGTCTATGGCAAGGAGGGCGGCATGAGAACAGTAGGTCAGCGCAAAGAGCGCCCGATGGGTCTTGCGTCGGGCGCCCTCCTGGCTGAAGGCGCTCGATTCAATGATGAGATGAAGGGGATTCAACCGGGCCGGATCGGCCCTTCCTGCCTCATTCGACGCCGTTTCGGCGTGCCATCAGGCGCCAGATGATGGGGGTGAGGATGAGCTGCATGGCCAGGTCCTGCCGGTCGCCGGGGATGACGATGGTGTTGGCCCGGGTCATGAAGGCATCCTTGACCATCGAGAGCAGGTAGGGGAAATCCACGCCCCGGGGATCGGCAAAGCGGATCACCACCATGGTCTCGCTGGCGATGGGAATGTCCCGGGCGATGAAGGGGTTGGAGGTGTCCACCACCGGCACCCGCTGGAAGTTGATGTGGGTGAGCTCGAACTGGGGCACGATGTAATGCACATAGTCCGGCATGCGCGAGAGGATGGTGCGCATCACCGCCTCGCGAGAATAGCCGCGCAGATTGGTGTCGCGGTGGATCTTCTGGATCCACTCCAGGTTGATCACCGGCACCACGCCGATCAGCAGGTCCGGGTAGCGGGCCACATTCACCTGGGCGGTACGCACCGCCCCATGCAGCCCTTCATAAAAGAGCAGGTCGGTATCTTCCGGCAGCGGCTCCCAGGGGGTGAAAGTACCGGGCTCCTGCCCGACCGCCTGGGCATCTTCCTTTTCATGCAGATAACGGCGGCGGTGCCCCGTGCCCGTTTCGCTGTAGCTGCAAAACAGGCTTTCCAGCTCCGGCAGCAGGTTGGTGTCCGGCCCGAACAGGGACAGACGTCCTTCGCCTTGCGCCTCCCGTGCATCGTTCAAGGCCTTGAGTCCGGCCCGGTCGTAGCGGTGAAAGCTGTCGCCCTCGACGATGGCGGCGCGCACCCCCTCGCGCCGGAAAATCCCCTCGAACACCTTGCGGACATGGCTGGTGCCGGCTCCCGAGGAACCCGTGACGGCGATGATGGGATGCCGGGCGGACATGATTCAGCCGGGACAGTGGTAGGCGGCGACCCGCTCCACTTCGTTTTTCGAGCCCAAAATCACCGGCACGCGCTGGTGCAGTTTTTCCGGGGTGATGGCAAGGATGCGCTCGCGCCCGGTGCTCGCCACGCCGCCGGCCTGCTCCACCAGCCAGGCCATGGGATTGGCCTCGTACATCAGGCGCAGCTTGCCGCCCTGGGCGCGGGTCCTGGCATCCAGGGGATAGAGGAAGATGCCGCCGCGGACCAGGATGCGATGCACGTCGGCCACCATCGAAGCCACCCAGCGCATGTTGAAATCCCGGCCGCGCGGCCCCTCCCGGCCCTGCAGCAGCTCCGCCACGTAGCGCTGCACCGGCGGCTCCCAGTGGCGCTGGTTGGCCATGTTGATGGCAAATTCCCCGGTATCTTCGGGAATGCGGAGGTTTTCCTGGGTGAGGACGAAGGAGCCGATCTCCCGGTCCAGGGTAAAGGCCGCCACCCCGTCCCCCACGGTCAGCACCAGCAGGGTGGTGGGGCCATACACGGCATAGCCGGCGGCGACCTGGCGCGCACCGGGCTGGAGAAAGGCCGCTTCGGCGGCGGCCTCGGAGGACAGGTCGGCCCCCTCGGGACACTTCAGCACCGAAAAGATGGTGCCGACGGAGACATTCACGTCGATGTTGGAGGAGCCATCGAGCGGATCGAACATCAGCAGATATTCGCCGTGCGGATAGCGGTTGGGGATCAGCCGGGGCAGATCCATTTCCTCGGAAGCCATGGCCGCCAGGTGGCCGCCCCATTCGTTGGCATCGAGCAGGATGTCGTTGGAGATCACGTCGAGCTTCTTCTGCGCCTCGCCCTGGACGTTCTCGCTGCCGGCTTCGCCCAGGGCCTCACCCAGGCCGCCCTTGCCGATGGTGACGGCGATATGCTTGCAGGCCCGCGCCACCACCTCGATCAGCAGCCGCAGGTCGGCGGGCAGCAGGTTCTTTTCGCGCTGTTTTTCGATCAGGTAGCGGGAGAGGGTGATACGACTCATGAGGACTCCGGAAAGACCAGGATGGGGAAGGGAATCGAAGCCGCATTTTAACCCCAAGCCTGACCCCAGGCCGCGGGAGAAAATTTATTCCCCTGCATTCCCTTGTTCCGGCAGCCCCGGGGTGTAAGAATCGAGCCATGCGATTCCTCATTCCCTTTCCCCGCCTGTCCCTCATCGGGCTCACCCTGCTGCTTTCAGCCTGCGCCGGACTGCCGGACCGGGCCACGGAAGGCGAGCTGCAGCAACGCCTCGGCACGCCGGCCATGCACTGGGAGGCAGCCGATGGCCGGCTCCAGCTGGCCTACCCCACCGGCCCCATGGGCTTCGCCACCTGGATGGTCTGGCTCGGCCCCGACCGGCGGCTGGAAAAACTGGAGAATGTCCTCGACACCGCCCACTTCGCCCGCATCCAGCCGGGCCAGAGCCAGGCCGAGGTGCTCAGCATCCTGGGTCCGCCGATCCCCAGCCGGACCGTGTATTACGAAGCCCGGGACGAGCTGGTGTGGGAGTGGCGCTACTGCGACGACTGGGCCGAACCGGCCCGCTTCCACGTCCTGTTCGATGGCAGGACGAAGACCGTGCGCAGCACCCTTTCCCTCACCGAAAGCCAGTCCCAGCTCTTCATCCAGTTCCGCGAATACTGCAGCCGCCCCCGGCGGCCCTGATTCCCCATGGCCGACACCGCCCACCGCTACCCGGAAGAACAGATTGCCGCCGTCTACCGCGCCATTTTCGAGCGCCGCGACGTGCGTCATTTCAAGCCCGGGCCCCTGCCCCCCCGAGTCCTGGACCGGCTGCTGGACGCCGCCCATGCCGGCCCTTCGGTGGGCTACATGCAGCCCTGGCGCTTTTTGCACATCACCGACCCGGCCCTGCGCCAGGAAATACACGCCCTGGTGGAGGCGGAACGGCTGAACACGGCGGAACACCTGCCCAGCCGCCAGCAGGAATTCCTCGAGTTGAAGGTGGAAGGGGTGCGGGAATGTGCGGAAATCCTGGTGGTGGCCCTGATGGATGGCTGCGCGGCCCACATCTTCGGGCGCCGCACCCTGCCGGAAATGGACCTGGCCTCCGCCGCCTGCGCCATCCAGAACCTCTGGCTGGCGGCCCGGGCCGAAGGCATCGGCGTGGGTTGGGTGTCCTTCTTCGATCCCCAGGCCCTGATCCGGCTGCTGGCCATGCCCGTCGACGCCCGGCCGATTGCCATCCTCTGCCTGGGCCAGGCGGAATCCTTCCCGGAGCAGCCCCTGCTCGAACAACTGGGCTGGGGCCAGCGTCTGCCGCGGGAGCAATGGCTGTTTGAAAACCGCTGGCCGGAAGACGCCAGGCCCACACCGGTGGCCTGCTAGGCGAAACCGTTCGACAAGCATAAAATCACGAGCTTTGGCCGATACCCGATCCGGATCGGCCCAAACTCATGTCTGGAAAGCACCAAGCGGTGGATGCACCCTCCACGGCCGACTCCATGGCCGACGACGTCAAGGCTTGTCCCTCCAATCTGCGCATTCTGACGGTGGCCGTGTTGCTGGGGGCCAACCTGTTTGTCCTCGTCCTTGCGGCGGTCAGTCTTTACCAGAGCCGGCAACAGTACGAATTGCGCGCCCAGCTCGTCACCCGGGACATGGTCCGGAGCGTCGATCAGAGGATAAGCGGCAGCATCGGCCACATCGATCTGGCCCTGCAGGCCGTGGCCGATGAGCTTGAAAGGCAACTCCAGGGAGGGGGGCTGGACGCTAAAGCCGTCAGCGGCCTGCTGGAGCGCTACCAGCAACGCCTGCCTGAAGTGGAGGCGTTCCGGATCGCCGATGCCGGGGGGAGGGTGATTTTTGGCAAGGGGCTCAATCCCCAGGAGCACCCCAGTTGGGCCGACCGGGATTACTTCATCCTCCTGCGCGACCATCCGGAAGCCGGGCTGCAGATTTCCAGGCCTCGCCAGGGCCGCGTCGCCAAGCAATACATCATCGGTTTTGCGCGGCGTTACAACCATCCGGACGGCCGTTTTGCCGGAGTGATTTCAGCCCCGGTCGCCCTGGAATACTTTCAGCAACTGCTGGACCAGTTCCAGCTAGGCCCCAAGGGCGCGATCATCCTGCGGGATCAGGAACTGGGTCTGATCGCCCGTAGTCCGCAGGTGGAAAGCGGCCCCCTGGCCATGGTCGGCAACCGGGTGGTGTCGCGGGAATTGACGGAACTGGCAGCCTCCGGCGTCAGCGAATCCACCTACCACACCACCCGGGCAGCCGATGGGCTGGAGCGCATTGCCTCTTTTCGTCGCATCGAAGGGGCCCCGATGCTGGTGGTAGCCAGCATGGCCAGCGAGGATTTTCTCGCCGGCTGGTACGCCGATGTTTACAAAACGGCCGCCTGGATCATCGGCTTCGCCCTGCTCTCCATCGGGTCCGGCCTGTTTGCCCTGCAACTGCAAAAACAGATTACCCGCGCCAGTCTCCGTAATCAGCTCTATCTGCGCCACGCCAGTGATGGCGTCCACATCCTCGACACCCAGGGCCAGGTCGTCGAGGCCAGCGACAGCTTCTGTTCCATGCTGGGTTATCGCCGTGCCGAGATCATCGGCATGAATGTCCGCCAGTGGGATGCCCGCTGGAGCGCCCGGGAACTGCTTGAAACCGTGCTCCCCCGGAGTTTGGCCGCCAATAGCCTGAAGACCTTTGAAACCCGGTTCCGCAAGAAGGATGGCGAGGTGATCGAGGTGGAAATCAACAGCATCTGCTTCGTCATGGAGGGTCGGCGCTACATTTTTTCCTCGGCTCGCGATATCGGCGAGCGCAAGCGACAGCAGGACGCCCTCGAGGCCATCGCCCTGCGCCTGCAGCAAAGCGAGGAGCGTTACCGGCTGCTGTTGAAAAATTCCCCGGTGGGCATCCTCCACTACGACCCGAATCTCCGGGTCACCTACGCCAATGACCGGTTCGAAGCCATCATGCAGGTTCCTCCGGGTTACATGCTGGGCTTCGATTGCCACAATTTGCAGAGCCAGTTGCTTCTCGCCACCCTGCAGCAGACCCTGCAAGGGGAAACGACCCATTACGACGGCCCCTACGTCACGACCTACAGTCAGCGTGAATTGTGGATTTCCATGGCCGGTGCCCCCCTGGTCAATGAATCGGGAGAAATCCTCGGCGGCATCGCGATTTTCGAAGACATCACCGAAGCCAAACGCATCGAAGTCTCCGAACGCCGGCAACGGGAAAGCCTGATCCGGCTCAATGAAATCGCCGCCGCTTCCCACCTGCCCCTCGACGAACAACTGCGCCAGGCCCTGGACATCGGCCTGAAGCAACTGGGCCTGGAGTTCGGCATCGTCAGCCAGGTAGCGGATGGCATCTATACGATCCACACCCAGGTCTCGCCGCCGGAGACCCTCCACGACGGCCAGTGTTTTCCCGTCGCGCAAACCTGTTGCGCCATCACTCTCGATGAAAACCGGGTCGTGGCCATCAGCGAGATGGGCAAGTCGCCCTACCAGGGCCATCCCTGCTATCAGGCCTTCAAGCTGGAAGCCTATATCGGCGCGCCGCTGCTGGTCGAAGGCCGGATATTTGGCACCGTCAGTTTCAGTTCGCCCCGGCCTTATCACCGCGGTTTCGACGAGGGCGCCCAGGAATTCGTCAGCCTGCTGGCCCGCTGGATCAGCTCGGATCTGGAGCGGGACCTGGCCCGGAGAAAGATCGTGAACAATGAGGCCTATCTGAGAACCATCATCGAAAACGAGCCCGAATGTGTCACGGTCATCAGCCAGGACGGCATCCTGCTGCAGATGAACCGGGCCGGAATGGCAATGATCGAGGTGGACAGCGTCGAGGAAGTCAATGCCCTGGGCCTGTTCAACTGGATTTCCCCGGAATACCGGCAAGCCTTCAAGGACCTGACCCAGCGTGTCTTTGAAGGCGAAAGCGGCATCCTGGAATTCAGGGTGAATGGCAAGCGCGGTACGGACCGCTGGCTAGAGTCCCACGCCGCCCCCCTGCGGGATGCCACGGGCAGCATCATTGCCCAGCTGGCCGTGATTCGCGATGTCACCCAGCTCAAGCAGCATCGCGCCCAGCTCGAATATCTGGCCCACTACGATCCCTTGACCCGGCTCCCCAACCGAACCCTGCTCTCGGACCGGATGCACCAGGCGCTGGCCCAGGCCGGGCGCACCGGCACCTACGTGATCGTGGGCTACCTGGACCTGGATGGGTTCAAGGCGATCAACGACAGCTTCGGTCATCAGGCCGGCGATGAGCTGTTGATCGAGATGGCCCGCCGCCTCAACGCCACCGTGCGCCAGGGCGACACCGTGGCCCGCCTGGGCGGCGATGAATTCGTGCTGTTGCTGGTGGGCATCAAGGACGCTGCAGAATGGCAAGCCGCCGCCGAACGGGTGCTGCAGGCCCTGGCGGCCCCGGTGCTGGTGCAGGGCCAGGCCCAGCAGATTTCCGGCAGCCTGGGCATCACCTTGTTCCCGGAGGATGACACCGACCCGGACACCCTGCTGCGCCACGCGGACCAGGCCATGTACCACGCCAAGCAGGCGGGCAAGAACCGCTATCAACGCTTTGATCAGCGCCTTGCCCAGGAGAAGTGCTGATCGCTGCCGTCCGCCCTGGGCATCCTCCCCGGCCTCTTTTTCCCGGCCATCGCCCGGCCCGGCGGCAAGGCGTCGAGCCAACCGAGGGGCCGGCCTGGTCTTACCTCCTGCCGGCCTGGTGGCGACGGAAATCTTCCATGAACTCCACCAGCCGCTGCACCGCCGCGAGGCTAAGGCCATTGTAGAGCGAGGCGCGTAAGCCGCCGATGCTGCGATGCCCTTCCAGGCCGGATAGGCCCGCCGCCTTGGCCGCGGCGAGAAAGCGGGCCTCGAGAGCGGGGCTGGGCAGGCGAAAGGCGACGTTCATCCAGGAGCGATCGGGGACGGCGGCGTGGCCGCGGTAAAAGCCCTCGCTACCGTCCAGGCAGGCATAGAGCCGTTCGGCCTTCTGCCGGTTGATCGCCTCCATTTGCGCCAGGCCGCCGATCTCCCGCAGCAGCCAGCGGGTGACCAGCAACACGACATAGATGGCAAACACCGGCGGCGTGTTGTAGATCGAGCGCGCGGCGATCTGGGCGCGGTAATCGAGAAAGCCGGGCAGGTCGTCCGGCGCATCCCGCAGCAGATCCTCGCGCAGCACCACCACCGTGACCCCGGCCGGGCCGAGGTTTTTCTGGGCGTGGGCGTAGATCATGGCAAAGCGGCCGTAATCGCCGCTTCGGGAAAGAAAGTCGGAGGACATGTCGCAGATGCGCGGCACTTCATCGCGGCCCGGCACGCGGTGAAACTGCAGGCCCTCCACGGTTTCGTTGGAAACATAGTGGAAATAGGGCGCATCGTTGGCAAATTGCAGTTCTTCATCGCGCGGCAGGCGGCAAAAACCCTCGCGCTCGCCGCTCCAGACCACCCGCACCGGCCCCTGGCGCCGGGCTTCCGGCAGGGCCTTGCCGCTCCAGTAGCCGGTGAGGAGGTAATCGGCCGGCGTCGGGCTGCCGGCAAGGAGGCTCATCGGCAACATCGAAAACTGCTGGGTGGCGCCGCCTTGCAAAAACAGCACCTGGTAATCGTCAGGCAGACCCAGCAGGGTGCGGATGTTGGCCTGCAACTCGGCGATGACGCCGGCGAACCAGTCCGAGCGATGACTGATGCCGAGAATGGAAAGCCCCACCCCGGGCACGGCCTCGATGGCTTCCTTGACTTCGGCCAGAACCGCCTCGGGCAGGGCGCCGGGGCCGCCGGAGAAATTGAGCTGATTGGCCGTCAGGGCCGCGCTGGGCATGTGCCGTCCCGGTTTCAGGAAATCGCGCCCGGCGGGCGCCGGACGCTTGTCAGGGTATCGAGAAAGTCTTCGAACGCCGTGCGGATCTGCCGCATCGGTTCCACCTTGTAGGGAAACAGCGCCACCGGGTCCATGGCGTGCACCACCATGATGTGGTCGATCTCGAAAATCAGCAGCTCGCCGCTTTGGGTTTCGGCGCAGTCGATGCAGACGTAATCGAGGCCGATGCGTTCATGAATGGCGGCGAGGGCGCCTTGGTGCCGGGCGGCAAAGGTGGGAAAGGCAGCCATGAAGCGGGCTTCTTCCTCGCGTTTGGCCGCGTCCTCGTACATCCCGGCATTGAGGTAATGGATCATCCAGTGCGCGGAAATGCCAAGGTGGCAGACAAAGGGCCGGCCCTGGATCAGGACGAGGCGGATCTTGCGAAAAAGGCCATCCGCGCCGCGATAATCGACGAAGCGGGAGAGAAAAAACTCATCTTCCTGCACCCCTTCGAGGTAGGGGAGGATCGCCTCCGGCGCGTCGATGCGCGCCAGGTCGCGCCCGGCCTGGGAGCTTTGCGGCCGCACGATGATGGGGTAGGCGCAATCGGCAAAGCGCGCCGCAAGCGGGGTCTTGCCTTCGGCCAAATCCTGCAGCTGCGACCGGGTGAGCGCATGGGTGAGCGGCATCTCTAAGCCGTTAATGCCTTGCAGGCAGCGGCTGGCGCGCTCGCGCTCGGTGTTGGGGATGTGGCGGGGGCGGTTGATCACCGGCCAGGGCCAGTCGTTGAGCCGGGTTTCCAGCTCGGCGAGGATGGGCCGATTGGCGGGCTTCTCGCTCATCGCCACGAACACGGCGTCATGAACGGGCAGGGGGTCGGGCAGGGGGGCGCCCGGCTCGGCGTAATAAAGGAGGAGATCCACCGCGCCGTTTTCGAGCAGGCAGTCGAGCGGCGTGTTGTCGGCAAGATCGCCCGCGGCCATCAGCAGCAAGAGGCGAAAGCGCGCCGGCTGTTGTACGGCGTCGATTCGATACAGCCTTTGCTGCGCCAGGGCCTGGGCCTGGATCGCCAGCCCCATGTCGCGCTGGCCGAGCGCGAAAAAGGCGGTGGAGAGGTCGAGCCAGAGGCCGGGGTTTTCCTCGCCGCTTTGCGCCCGCTGCAACAATTCCCCGGCCAGCTGGCGCAGATCCTCGCCGGCGATGCTCGTGCGCAAAAACGGCGCCAGACCCAGGCAGGGGGAGGCCGCGGCGCGGCAGTCGCTGGCGGGCGTCCCGTCAGGCGCAGGGTTGGAAGAGGCGGAGAAAGAGGCGGAGAAAAAAGCGGCGTGACTCATCGGCGGTACGAAATCCATGGGATGGAAGGCTGCGCTTTGGCGTCGGCGCGAAAAACCGGGCCGGGCCGCAAGGGGGGAGCAGAAGCCCCGGTTTTATAACAGAGCCGCGCTCGAAGCGCTATAGCATCGAGGCCGCGCCAGCGAGGCTTGCCGAGGGCCGGCCAGGGTTCAGCCAGGGTCCAGCCAGGGTCCAGCCAGGGTCCAGCCAGGGTCCAGCCAGGCCAGAGGCAACACCCCGCCCGTAGCCAGTCCGCAGCCGTCCGGACTAAGGGGCCGGCCAGATGCCCAGGTCCGCCAATTGCTGCGTGGCCAGCGCCGCCCAGCCG